>DATKKY010000190.1:0-2394 GCA_035542695.1 bacterium
TTTGCCGCGGGCAGTCACTTTGACGGGGATGGTGAGCCGGGCTGGACCCGAAGCGAGCCCGCCCTCATCTTCCAGGCGGTAGGTGTTTCCGGTGATGGCGTCCAGGGTGGTCCGATCGACGCCGGCGCCTCGGTCACCAGGCTGCTTTCCTTGAGGGGGTGGGCAGGAGATATCGGCTGTAGCGAGAGCAATCGAGGCTTCTTCACCCGGGGAGGGGACATGTGGAGTCGTATCCGTGATCGCGGAAGAAACCTCTCTGCCCTCTCCTGCCGCTGCACCGGCCGCGTGACCCTGCATTGCGGCACCGAATGAATCCCCCTGCCCACCCACGCTTTCTTGGGCGCTTTGATCTTGAAGCAACTGCTTGCGCAACTCGACCAGCACTAACTTGGTCGCCGCGACCAAGGTCTCAAACACTCCTGTGCCGCCTGTGGCGACCGCCTCGAAGATTGGTACTTTGGTGGGGTTCAGTTCCTGCTCCAGCTTATCCAGAGGCAGCGCGGATGGCAGATCGCGCTTGTTGTACTGTATCACCCACGGGATGTCTCCAAGGCTCTTGCCGTACTCGCTGAGATTGGCCTCAAGGTTCTTGAGGCTTTCCCGGTTGGCCGGCAACTCCTCAGCCTGCGAATCTGCCACGAAGACGATCGCGTCCGCGCCTTTCAGTACCAGCTTGCGCGTAGCGTTGTAATAGACTTGCCCTGGGACAGTGTAGAGCAGGAACCTGATTTTGAAACCGGCTATCTCCCCACCTTCAATCGGTAGAAAATCGAAAAACAGGGTCCGATCGGCCTTGGTCTTCATCGAGACCATCTTGCCGCGCAAATGCGAGGCCGTCTTGTTGTAGATGTGCTCGAGGTTGGTGGTCTTGCCGCTGAGCCCGGGCCCGTAATAAACGACTTTGGCGTTTATCTCCTTGCCCGAGTAGTTGAAGACTACCATCGCTGACCCTCCCCGGTCGTTCAGCCTTCGTACCCTTTGGTGGGCGAATATCAGCAACAACCATGCCAGCGGGGGCGGGCCGGGGCGAGGCGGCCAATGGAGCGACCGCTTTGATTTGTAAACAAATAGGCGGGATTGCAAAACGCCCACGCCGAGCAGGGCGCGAGGTATAATCGCAAGGAGATTGCATGAGGCAACAAGCTACGCAGAATGCAACTCTAGTTGCTAATCGTCACGCCGCAGCCAGACCCCGTGGGTCTCCTCGATCCGAGCCGGAAACTCCGACGACTCGAAGTACTGCGAATAGTGACCAAGGATGCGGGGCCTGATCTCCGCGTAGGCATCCGCTGGGAAGTAGCGAACTATCTTGTGGTACATGCCGTCATTAGAGGCATAGACCATCAGCGAGAGCCTCAGCACCTTGACGTAGTTGGCATCCGAATAGGACACGTTGGGGTCCCCGTCAATGTCGAACCATATCGAAACGCACTCATCCGAGACCGCGAAACTGTGCTTCTCGGTCATCAGGTGCTTCCACAGATCGAAGACTTCCAGGGGCACAAATCGCACGGATTCCTGCGTTTCTCCATTGCAGGCTTTGGATACCTTGCACCGCACGATCTTTTCCTTAGCCATTGTCCCAACCCCCGCGACAAGTTACTTTCAGCCATCGGAAATTGTCAAGCGGCAAATGATAATACAAGAGCCCAATCTTGACAAATCCTGCGGCATGATTTATAGAGGCTCCCAAGCATGTGGGGTCCCCAACAAATAGGCTATTGGCTGCTCTCAGGACTTGCACGCTTTCTTCGCCCTCGGATATCTTATCTAATCGGTGAGACGCTCGGCGCTGCCTCTTTCCTGCTTGCGGCAGATCGCCGGAGGAAGCTCTACGCCAATCTTCGGGTGGTCAATGACAGACCCCGGGGGCGGATGCCCTTGCGGTTGGGGCTCGCGGTGATGGTCAATTTCGCCAGGAGTGTCGTGGACACTTTCTTGATTCCGTACATGGACGACCGCTACCTCGCCGAGCATGTGACCCTGATAGACCGGGCCGGACTCGGGGCAATTGCCGCTCGCGGCAAGGGGATCATCCTGGTCACTGCTCACCTCGGCAGTTGGGAACTGGGCGGTTTCGCGCTGGCCAGGATGGGCTACGCCATAACCACGGTCGCCGGCACTCAATTTTCAGCCTCACTCTCCCCCATGGTCAAGGCGATGAAGGCTCGCTACGGCATCGCCGTCACCTCGGCAGGCGCAGGCGCCCTCGCGATGTTTCGGGCGCTTCGCCGGGGAGAGGTGGTCGCGTTGCACCTTGACGGCGACCAGTATCTGGGCGGGATCGCCACCACCTTTTTCGGAAGACCCGCGGTGATGCCCAGAGGTCCGGCTGCGCTTGCGCTGCGAACCGGTGCGGCGCTCCTTCCGGCCTTCGCGCTCAGGACCTCGCGC
>DATKKY010000191.1:0-4788 GCA_035542695.1 bacterium
AGACGCCTAAGTCTGCCAGAAAGTGAAGGCCCGCTGCCCGCATGGTCTCGACCGAGCAAGGCTTCTCGACCGACAGGATAAGCGAATGCTCGTCGGCCAGCGCTACTCCTGCAGCCAAAGCTGCTATCAGCACACCCGCGAGCCCGAGTCTGGGCACATCGCCCTCCTTCTGCCTATGCGGATACGATGCCGATACCTTGTGGCGCAGCTCTCTTATTGATGATTATATCCGATATAGCGCACGGAATCAAGTTGGGGCTAACGGCGTGGCTTGGTGCGGCCTTGACCCCGGTGAGGGTGACGGTCCGAAGCACGCCGCTTGCCGCGTCTGGCGGCCATGACGGCGCGCAACCTCTCCCTGAGGCGTATCTCCACGGCGGTCGGTAGCTTCTCATCCCGCCATCTCTTGTAGAGATGGATAACCCGCTTGTGGGCATCGACGTACATGCGGCAAGTCTCGCAGCCTACAAGGTGCTGCTTGATCCGGCGGCACACTGATTCGCCGGCATCGCCCTCCAGCATGTCGGTAATATGGGGCAAGAGCCCCCTGCACTCACCTCTTGGTCGGCGCATGCTGCTCCGCACTCTCCGGTTTGTTGTGATGCTTGGAACGTTTCAGGAGTTTCGCCCTAAGTTCGATTCTGGTCCGATGGAGTCTTGACTTCACAGCGGCCACGGAGACCTTGAGAATCCTGGCAGTCTCGCCGGTCGAAAGCCCCTCGACGTGCCTCAAGATGAAAACCGCTCGGTAGCCCGGTGGCAGCTCGGCTATGGCCGCATCCAGGATCGCGCTGGACTCTTTGGACTCAAGCTTCGCCAGGGGATCCGGTCCTGCATCTTGGAAATCCCGCTGGACCTCACCCTCATCGGTACTTACAGGGGCGTCCAGCGAGACTGACTCAGGGCGCCGCTTCCTCAGCTTCATCAGAGCCAGGTTAACCGTGATACGGTAGAGCCAGGTGGAAAACTTGGATTCGCCCTTGAACTGCCCGAGCGATCTGTAAGCCTTGACGAACGCCTCTTGGAGCACGTCCTCGGCGTCCTCGTCAGTCTCGGTCATGCGTCGCGCGAGCCTGTAGATCTTGCTCTGATAACGCTTGACCAGATCACCGAAGGCCCTGTCGTCGCCTCGCCTGGTGAGCCTCACCAGCTCCTGATCGTTAAGTTCTGCCGTGCGGGCCATTGCCACTCGCTTTGCAGACTGCATCAATCTATGCGAATTGCGGCGGCCCCGGATCTCGGGCCGCCTGCCGTGAACTCTTTAGCATGCGGTCTCGCTTGTGTCAATTGGAAATAGGGCTGCTCGAGCCCGGGAGCCGCCTGGCATGCTAAATGCTGTTGATCATCGGCATGAAAAAGAGACCTCCATCGGCGCCGCCGAAGGCTACCTCAGAGCTCAGAACCATGCAATGCGCAGTCCTACTAATCCTGATCGGCTTCGTTCTGGCTCTCTCGGCGGCCAGGGGCCATTTGGCCAGCTCGCTCATCGGCCAGGCGACCGGCAAGCAAACCGCAACCTGCCCGGACCGGTGGCGATCCGGCCATGAGACTGGCTTGGGCACGTCCGGTGCCAGCGCTCCGACAATGGGAGGTTCTCCAAGTCAGGCGAGGGCGTGCACGTTCTGATTTGCCAGGCATTCGAACCGCGCGCCGGCCAGGCTTTCTGAGGTCGGCCTGGATCCGGCGCGCTGTTCACAGGCGCCGAGCGCCACCCAGGGGCCGGACGCGGCTCGCATCCGGCTCCCTTCCGAAGGCTCTTCCTCCACTGGTAGTGTCACGTCAAATCTGGTAAAATCCAAACCAAAGATGCCGCATTGGAGTGCGGTCACGCGCCTAATTCCGTATTCCGGTCGCGACATTGCGCAGGAGGTCAGCCTCAGTGGCTCGGACAGCGCTCGTCTACGATGAAGTTTTCCTGAAGCATGAGACCGGCGGACACCCGGAAAACAAAACCAGGGTGGAGTTCACCTATGATTACCTCAAGTCAAGGCCAGTCTTCAAGCAGCTGGTCCAACTGAAGCCCAGGAGGGCTAAGGAAGAGGAGATATGCCTGGTACACTCCAAGGGGTACTACGATCTTATCAAGTCGCTCCCCGCGCGCGAAGCAGTTCACCTTGACCCTGACACAATCTTCGGTCCAGGCACCTTTGAGGCCGCGCTCAACGCGGCCGGCGCCGTCATTACGGCCGTCGAGAAAGTGACCGCCGGTGACCTTGACTCAGCGTTCTGCCTGGTGCGGCCGCCGGGCCACCATGCCCGGCCAGGGCGGGCGATGGGTTTCTGCATCTTCAACAACATCGCGATCGGAGCAGCCTATGCGCGACGCAACTGCGATGTGGAGCGCGCAGCCATAATCGATTTCGATGTCCATCACGGCAACGGCACTCAGGAGGCGTTCTACGCCGATGAGACCGTGCTGTACACATCGCTTCATCAGTGGCCCTTCTACCCCGGGACCGGCTCTCCCGGCGAAAGAGGAAACGGCAAAGGTGAGGGCAAGACCGTCAACGCTCCGCTCTTGAGAATGACCGACGAGAAGACCTACCTCAAGGCCCTCCACGAGAGAATCCTGCCCGCAGTTCGCCAGCACCGCCCGTCGATTATCCTGATCTCTGCCGGTTTCGATGCGCACGAGGCCGACCTGATAGGCGGGCTGAGACTGACGACCGAGTCATACCGGACCATCACCAAAGCCATAAGGGACGTGGCCCTGGAAGTATGTGGTGGGAAGATAGTATCCGCCCTCGAGGGCGGATACCGAATTGAAGCCTTAGCGGCCTCGGTCGAGGCGCACCTTGAGGCGCTAGCGAGCTAGTGGCACTTGACTGGCCAGCCGCTAGCCCGGCAGCAGACGCTGCATGCGCTTGGAATCAGCGCTGTCCACCACCGCCGCCTTGCGGAGCCGCCGTTTACGCGCGCGCGTCTTGGAAGTAAGCATATGGCGCTTGAGTGACTTGCGCCTGACAATCTTGCCAGTTGCTGTCTTCTTGAACCTCTTGGCGGCCGATCTGTTCGTCTTAGCCTTGGGCATTCACATCACTCCTATTTGGCAATACCGTCGCAGCACATTGACGCTTCTCGTTCCTTTTTGTATCGCATGCCGCAAACCGGGCATCGGTACTTGCCGCTCAGCCGGCCTTCCTGCTCGGCCTTCTTGAGAAGCATCTCGAAGGTCGCACTGGGTCGATCTTTCACCAGGACCTCGTCATCCTCGTAAGCCAAGGAAGCTACCCCCCTTCCTGTAACCACTTGGAAAGCCCCTTCGCCGCTAGGTTTCATGAACCTAGATGCTGCTTATGCCTTCCGAGACGGTGCCTCCCTACCACCTGCTCTCGGAAGGCCGTCATCGCCGGCGCCACTGGCTGCGGTGCCGCCATTCACCAGCGTATGTGCAATTTTTGCACTAATTTAGCATATCTTGTTAATTTGTCAAGGAAAATCATTATAGGTATTGACCGGCCAGGACTGATTGTGTTAGCCTGGCTTGGAGGAAAGAGCATGGTCGAACCTGCAGCCGCCAAACCCTATACTGCCATTCTGGTCTGTGCGAGTCAGGACATATTGGCAGTTATGTCTGGGGCGCTCAGCCGGAATGGGCTCGAGTCGCAGGCCGCTCCTGACGGGGCAGCCGCTTTGAGGCTTGCCCGAAAGGCCAGGCCCGACTTCGTCTTCGCCTGCCGCGATCTCGCCGATTCCAGCGGACTCAAGGTGATTCAGAGCGCTAAGAAGCGCTTCCCGCTTGCCCTGGGCGCAATCGTCGGGCCCAGCATTTCACAGGACGAAAAACGCCGAATGCTTGACGACGGCGCAGATGCCTACGTCGAGGTCGACGTGGCTCGGCCTGAGAACGCAGTTTCGAGCATCGCCAAGCTGGTGGCGCGCAAGCAAATCGGCATCATCGGCAACAACGAGCGAATCGTTCAGATCGTGGAGACCATCGAGACCATAGCGCCCACCAAAGTCACCGTGCTGATCACCGGCGAGAGCGGCACTGGCAAGGAACTGATAGCGAGAGCGATCCACCAGCGAAGCAACCGCAGCACCAAGCCCTTCGTTGCTGTCAATTGCGCTGCTCTGCCCCAGGGCATTCTGGAGAGCGAGCTCTTCGGCCACGAGAAAGGCGCTTTCACTGGAGCGGTGGCTCTGCGCAAGGGAAGGTTCGAGATCGCCAACGGCGGGACTCTCTTGCTGGATGAAGTCGGAGAGATGCCGCTGGGCACACAAGTGAAGCTACTGCGCGTGCTCGAGGAAGAGCACTTCATGCGGGTCGGCGGCTCTCAGGACGTGACCGTTGATGTCAGGGTGCTGGCCTCCACCAACCGGGACTTGCGCCAGCTGGTTGAAGAAGGCTCGTTCCGCACCGATCTCTTCTACAGGTTGAACGTGATACCGATCCACGTGCCGCCGCTCAGAGAGAGAAAAGAGGACATCCCTGCGATGTTCCGGGCGATCATGGCCGAGACCTGCATGCGGAACGGTGTGGAGTCCGTTGACATCGACGATGAGGCCCTGGCGGCTCTGGTCAACTACCCGTGGCCCGGCAACGTCCGCGAGCTCAGGAACCTTGTGGAGAGCTTGATAGTCCTTGCCGGAGGGAAACCGATAACGCCGGCAAGCCTGCCGGAACACATCTTGCGGTCTGCCGAAACCAGGGACCTGCCAGTGAAGATGGATCGCCCCCGAAGCGAATCCGAGAGGGACCTTTATCTCTGGAGGCTGGCCGACATCGGCGCAGGCATCGCCGATCTCACCAAGCTAGTGATAGGCATGAGAGACGCGCTGGAACGT
>DATKKY010000192.1:0-8843 GCA_035542695.1 bacterium
TCAGGTCGTGGTCACGGCCACCGAGGCGGAGACTGGCAAAGAGACCCAGACAACCTTGCCCGTGGTGATAGGAAGAAGGCTCAAATGAGGCGCGCGCTCTGGCTCACAGCTTTGGTGTTGCTCGCTGCCGGCTCGGCGCGAGGCGTGAATCTCATGCCTATTGCCGATGTGAAGCCGATTGATGCCGGCGGTTTGCCTATAAGCTACAGCGACACGGTCAAGGTCGCCGGCGTGGTCACCGTCGCCAGCGGCACCTTCAGCAAGCTTGACAGCAAGTCGGACCTGGATGTCTACATTCAGGATTCGACAGGCGGCATAAACGTTTATCTCAAGAACGGGGGCTATGTCGATCTCAAGCTGGGCGACAGCGTCGTAGTGACCGGCCAGGTCGATGTTGGCGGCCTGACCCCGACCAGAGGAAACACCAGGCTCAAGGCGCTCAGCGCTCAGGCGATCGAGATCGTAGGTAAGACAGCCGTTCCCAGCCCGCTCCGGGTGACTGCGGCCGATCTCGCCAAAGACGCCGTCCCGCCCCTCGAGCCGTATGAGGGTCTGCTGGTGAGGCTCGAGCAGGTCACCTTCAATTCCGCTGACTGGCCGCCGGCGGGCACGGACAAGTTCGTGACCGCCCAGGATGCTTCCGGAACCTTTAAGATCAGGCTCGACAAGGATACTGGCATTCCGGGTTCAGTGGTCCCAGGCCAGCCTTTCATCCTGGTAGGCGTCGTGGTGCAGGACTCTCCCGAGCCTTATCTGTCGGGCTACAATGTGTGGCCCCGATCAAGGTCTACCGACTTTCTCGTCATGGGCAACGGCAGTGGCCTCGCCGAGGCGGAGCCATCAGCCGTTGATCGCAACACATCATCCTTCAATCTGGCCGTTACCCTTGTCGGGAATGGCCGAGATACGATCACCGATTTCTCAATCGATTTGCCTCTGGCTGACGGCTGGGCGTGGGCAGGGGAGCAAGTGGAGCTCTCGGGGCCCGGCCTGGCAGGGGCGAGCTACCTGGTGACAGCAACTGGGGTCACGGTTCACGGGTGCTCGATCGTGGATGCTGCCAGCTCGGGTATCGTAACCTTCAAAGGCGTCTCATCGCCGTCGGCGGTGATCTCCTCATCGCTCACGATCAAGACCTCGGTGGACGGCGCAGCCTATGCGGGCATTGCCAGCGAGCCCGCGATCGCAAGTGTTCGCCCCAAGCCGCAGGTTGTGATTAACGAGGTCTTCCCCGACGATGGGGCGGAGGCGACGAGCGATGCCTTCATCGAGCTTCTGAACAAGGGCGCGATCACCGCTGATCTCGAAGGCCTTGTGCTTTGCGAGTCGAGAGCCGTTCCTTACTGCGATCCCGAAGTGCGCTACACCTTCACGGCGGCGGACACCATCCCGGCAGGGGGCTATCTGGTCCTCGCTCAGTCGGCCGCGGGGTTTACCCAGCGTTTTGGCCTCTCTCCGGGCATCCTGGCGGGCATAAGCCCGCTCGGGCAGGTCAGGGGAGATGGGGGCATCTGCGGCAGTAGCCAGACCTATGAAGCCATATCGCTCTGGAGGGACGCTTCGCTTTCCGACTTGGTCGATTACGTCGAGTACCGGGATGGGATCGCCTGTGAGTCCGACATGTGCGGGGATTTTGGTACTTCCGATGACGCGCTTCCGGTGATTCCGCCGAGAGGCTACGCCATAGTCAGCAAGACCTGGTCGCCTTGCTGCCCATTTGAGGCGCTGAGCTCCGATCCGAGCCCTGGCGAGCCCAACCGTTACGCTTACCTGGCACCGACTGTCACCTCTCTGGTGACTTACAGCCAGGATATCATCGAGGTCTTTTTCAGCGAGCCTCTGGACTCGGCCGTCTCCGTCTCGAGTTTCAGCGTGAACGGCGGGACGGCGCGGGCCGTTTTCCTTTCGCTGTCGCGCGAGAAGGCCCTGGTGCTTTCCAATGACATGGCTCTGGGCAAGGCGGCAACTCTTGAGGTGAAAGGCCTCAGGAGTTGGGCAGGTATCGATCAGCGGGACACAACGGTTGATTTCACCGCCGCCCTGAGCGGTGCCACCAAGCCCTGCGATATCGAGGCCTACGACGCGGATGGGCTTTCGCCTCTTAATGGCAAGGTCGTCACCATGTTCGGTTTTGTCACAGTGCCGCCGGGCGTCTTCCAGCCGACCTACCAGTCCATCTATGTACAGGGCCTTGACGGCTGCGGAGTCAATGTTTTCTCCTACGATTACTCATCGCCTCGCCCCGTGATCGGCGACTTCGTTCAACTGACCGGCACGGTCACTGAGTACATCTCCGCGAAAGCTGGATCGACCACTGAGATTTCGATGCCGGCTGGGGCGTCCCTTGTGATCATGTCGCGGAGCTACCCGGAGCCTGCCCCCTTGGTGCTTTCGACCGGAGCTGTAAACAAGGAAGACTACGAAGGCGGGCTCGTGGAGACCGAGGGTGCGATAGTCAATGCCTCGGACTTCAGCTTCTATATTGATGATGGCTCGGGGGGCATCCAGGTGTACCAGAATTACCGCCCGATTGACTTCTCGCAGTTCCACACGGGGATGTATGCGCGGGTCAAGGGCATCGTCTTCCAGTACGACTACACCATGCCTTATCTGGAAGGCTATGAGTTGGTGCCGCGCTACGATAGCGACATCCAGATCATTCCCAATGCCTTCCCGGCGAAGCCGGTACTCAGTGTTGATGCGCGCGTCTTCTGCCCCTCATGTGGCGAAGACGGCTTTCCCATACGGTTCGGTGCTCCAGCCTCAAGTGATGTGACCGTCAGGATCTTTGACTGTGCAGGCAGGCTTGTTTCGACGCTTTACAGCGGCGCGAGCACTGGCGAACGCCAGATCGATTGGAGAGGCCGGGATGAGAACGATCGGCCTCTGCCGGCCGGGCTTTACATCTGCCACATCAAAGTGGTTGAAGCTGTCACGGGCCGCACACGCACCGAAACCGCGCCCATCGTGATAGGTACGCAGCTAAAGTAGGAGGAGACTCACGTGCGGGTCAAGTGGCTATTTCTCGGGTTGGTGATGCTTTGCTTCTGGGCGGGCCTGGCGCATGCCTATATCTTTGATGCAGTGGACGTGAGCAGCAAGGCACGTGGCATGGGCGGAGCCTGGGTCGCCGGGGCTGATGACGCCACCGCCATCTTCTACAATCCAGCGGCTCTGGCGGTTTCCGGAGAGGCCAACGTGGCCGCATCCTACCTGAGGCCCAACTCGCAGGATTTCGAATCGCTGGCTTTCGTTGCGGTGGCCGCTTCCAAATGGAAGCAGAGTTTCGCCCTGAGTTACCGCAAGTTCGGGGTCGAGTACGGTGGCGAGGATCTTCTGGATGAGTCCACGCTGAGCCTGGGGCACGCCATGGTGCTGCTCCGGGACATCCACTCCTCGCTGGCCTTCGGCTATTGCGTGAACATCTACTCGCTCGAGTTTGGGCGCACTGAGAACTACGACCTTGGGAGCCAAACCACGGCGGGCCTGGACCTGGGCTTCATGGGTACCTTGAGAGACCGCACCCGGGTAGGCTTCCTCTTGAAGAATGTCAACGAGCCTTCCATAGGCAAGATCACTGAAGAGCCGCTGCCGCAGTGGATCACGGCGGGCGTCGCTTACGCACCTTACTATGGCGTGCTGACCGAACTGGATGTGAGGGCGCTGAGGGGTGAGAATGCCGAGGTCCACATGGGCATGCAGTTTGCCCTGACCAAGTTCCTGGACATGAGATTCGGCTTCGCGACGGGCCCCAACTCGCTGACCGGTGGTTTCACGGTCAAGGTTGCGCCTGTGGAGGTTGACTACTCCTATTCGACTCATTCGGTACTGCCGGGCACGCATCACGTTTCGGTGCGCGGCATCTTCGTGGGGAAGACAGCGAAATGACGCGACACAGGTTGCTCTTGTTATCGCTGGGTGTGGCGTGGCTGGCCATGGCCGCCGTCGCGCTGGCGGCCGACGCGCCTCGGGCAACGCTGGTCGATCTCAATTCAGCCACGCTTGAGGAAATGTACGACCTGCCTATCTCTCCGGATATGGCCCGCGCCATCTTTAACTACCGTGAGTATAGGGGCTACTTCAAGAGCATCTATGACTTGATGATGATCCCAGGGATGGACTCCGCGATCCTCGAGCAGCTCAAGCCGCTGGTGTCGATTGAGCCTGTGGAGGCTGACCAGCTGGCCCGGGATATAAGCGACGCCCAGCGCAACATAAGAAGCTGGGGTTCCTCCGAGGACACCAACGAAGGCTTGATAGATCTGTGGATTGACATTGCCAAGGATAGGCCGAATATCAACACTGCCGGCGTCTACGATCTGATGAACCTTCAGAACATCTCTCCGGTGGATGCCGTGGCGATCTTCAACCACCGGAAGGCAATCGACAGCTACCGTTCGAGGACCGACCTCAGGTACACGCCCAACCTCTCCGGTTGGGGTTATATGAATGCCCGGGGCCTGGTCAAGTATGTGGACACCGACAAGCAAGGCGACCTGCACGGGCGCTATCAGCTGCGGACTCGCAGTTCGATCTTCGACACGAACGTCGCCGACGATTTCAAGGAGGACTTGCTGCCAGCGACCGGCATCTACGACTCCTGGTACGACCGGTTGGGCCTCGCCAAGACCCGACCGGAGCTCAGCCAGAAGCTCTTCCTTAAGTATTATCTCGGGCAGCAGACCACGCTGCACGGTGGGCTCCAGGCTTGGCGTGTAGGCGGCGAGCCGGACGTAACTCAGCACATCAAGGGTTTTGCCGGTATCGAGGACGTCAAACTCGGCTCAGTCAGCCTGGACCGGCTCTATGTCGGCGACTACCTGGTATCCTTCGGGCAGGGCCTGGTGATGGAGAACAACGACAGCTTCAAATCGCGCAAGTCCGGCTATTCCTTTGACACGCGTTACTACGGCATCCTGGGCGATATGTCGCGGACCGAGGAGTACAAGTTGAGGGGCGTAGCGGCCGAGGCGTCCTGGAGGAACCTCAAGGGCATCGGCTTCTACTCGGACGACCGGAAGGATGCGGTGCTCAACAAGGATGGCTCAGTCGCTTCCTACATCGTCCTGAGCCCGGAGATCTCCAACGCCACGCTCACTAAGTACGGGCTTCCGCCGATGCACGATGCGCTTCACGAGCATACGCTCGGGGGAAACCTGAGATACGTTTTGTGGCCAGGCACCCACATCGGCATATCCGGCTACCAATCGACCTACAATCGCCGGTTCGATCCCATGGGCGGCGAGACCCTCATAGACAGGTTCGACAAGGTCACCAAACCCGACAACGAGATCTTCAATTCCTATAAGAGCCCGGGCAAGTTCAGGCGGGTTTACGGGCTCGAGATGATGAGCGTGTACAAGAGTTACTGTCTCCAGTCTGAATACGCCGAGATGGGCCTTGACGGCAAGCTGCTCAAACTGGGCGACGATCCCCATGCTTTCGTGACGTCGCTGTGGTCCCAGTTCAACAATCTCAACCTGCTGGCGCTCTACCGCGACTACAGTCTGGGCTTCGACAACCCTTACAACCGGGGCTTCGCCAATTACAGCAGGTTCAAAGGCACGATTCTGGAGGACCAATACTATCTCACCGATCCCCTCTATGGCCTGGTGTTTGACAGATCGGAGACTCCGCAGGCCGAGCGCGGCCTTTACCTGTCGTCACGTTACCGGATATCCGAGAGCCTGATACCGCGCTTCGAATATGACCGGTGGACCCGGGTTTCCGACGGCTCAACCTACAGCCGATTTGTTGCCAACCTCGAGTGGAGGCTGGTCTATCCTTTGAGACTCAAGCTCCGCCAGCAGTACCAGGGCCGCAACCAGGATAACTCGCTCGTGCCGACCAGTTACGACCTCAACGAGACGCGCATCGAACTCGATATGAGGCTGTCGGCCTATGACATGGTCGAGTTCATGTACCTGTTCGGCGGCACCAAGTGGCCGCCGCGGCCGAGGCTCACGGGTGATGTCGATCCCGATGGCGACTATCCCGCGGTAGGCCAAGCCTACGAGCCCGCCCGGGCACTGCTCCTGCGCGCGATCCACAATTTCAACGACGCCTTTAATGTGAGCGCCGGCGCAATCTGCTACAACGGTTTCGTCTGGTACTTCGAGGAAAGCGACTTCGAGGCGCTTTCGCGCAAGAACTCCGTCAGATTCTGGTTCTCGGCCCAAGACCGGTTATCGGACCAGTTATGGCTCGAGGCCAAGGCAGCCTTTGACCGCGCGCTGCCGATCACCAATTTGGACATCCGGCGCTACAACCAGCCATATGGCAGCACTATTGACGCGAACGACATCGCCAACAAGGACAAATACTTCAGAATCCAGCTGGATTACATGTGGTAGAAGGGGGTAAGGCATCATGAGAAGCGGCGGGATCGGAGCGATACTCGCACTAGCTCTTGTATCGTGCGCATGGGGGTATGGCTACCTCGGGCTCGGCCCAGGCACGGCGGTCTTCCAGGGATCATCGCGGGGAGGCGGCATGGGTGAGACCGGCATGCTTTCGGAGGATACCCCGCTTGCGGTGATGCTTAATCCCGCCCTCCTGGCCCACCAGAGCGAGAAGCAGGCGACCCTGGTTTACCGGGCAGCGGCCCTCGATGAGAACTGGGAATTCCCGGTCTATGATAGCTTCGATGCGATCCTGGGCTACGATACCTACTCGACCAACTCCCATCTTTACCACGGTTGCGCCGGGGGCCTGGGGTCGGGTGTCCTGAAGCAGGCCTGGGGCCTGAGCTTCGGCGCGGCGGCTGGTCTCGCTTATGATTTCAGATACGATTACGCCGAGGAAGTGCTCGACCGCACCTCGACTGCCCAGCCACCCGACCGGGTGATAGCGCGCAATTCGGTCAGGGGCAGGGGCGAGATAACATCGATCTCCTTCGGCTTGGGCAAGACCGTTTATCCAGGCCTCGCGCTGGGCGCCGGGCTGGACTACCTTACTGGAAGGCACGATCTCGAAGCCCGGATCGTTTTCCGTGATGAAAACAGGATCCCCTGGGCTAGCAAGAATCCCGATACTTCTGCGACCTTCTCAGCTCGCAACCTTAGCGGTGTGCGGCTCACTGTGGGGGCCGCCTACGATCTCGGCGAGAGGGTGAGCCTGGGAGCCACCTACAAGAGCGCGGCCGAATTGGACGGTGATATTTCGGCAAGCGGGGGTGGCGGATTTGGGACGGGTGGTGGCCTGATATCGGCCGACTTGCCGAGCAAGGTCAAGTATCCGGCATCCTATGCTCTGGGTGCGACCTTCAAACCGAGGAATGTGCTCCTGACAGTCGTTGAAGGTGATGTGACCCTGGTCAAGTGGAGTGACGTGCGCGATGTGGCTGCTGCGGGTGAGACCGGGATGGATGACACCTACGAATGGCATCTCGGCGTGGAACACATCTTCTACAATGAGCATCCTCTGAGGTTCGGCTTCCTGTACAAGCCGTCACCGGAGGACAAGGAAACCAGCGAAGCTGCCGTCACGGCTGGTACGGGCTTCTCGATTGCCGGTTTCGGCATCGACCTCGCGGCCAAGGTCGGCTGGCGGGATTACCGGGAGCCCGATCTCTTCAAGGATGACATCTTCGGAGCTAAGCTCCGGGGTTCGACCGATGTTGTCCGGGACACCAACTTCGGTGGTCTCGTGACCATCACGCGAAGGTTCTGATATGAGACACGCCTTGATCCTGGCTCTGGTGGTGGGCCTTGCGTTCTGCTTGGCCGGCGGGCCCGGCTTGGCTGCGCCGCCCATCGCCATCACCATAGTGCACACCAATGACGTCCATGGCGGCATCGATCCCACCGGCGCGACCTTCATGGATGAGGAGTTCCCGCCGCTCCTTGGCGGAGGCGCGTCACTGGCCCGCTTGATCGACGATCTGCGCACTAAAGCCCAGCGCGAGAGCACGGGTCTGCTCGTGCTGGACACGGGAGATATCTGGCAGGGCACGCCGGTCGGCAATTTCCGCGGCGGCGAAGTGGTAGTGGAGTTCATGAATCGGGTCGGCTACGATGCCTGGGTGCCCGGCAATCACGAGTTTGACGCCGGTCTGGACAACGCGCTCAAGCTCTTCAAGATGGCCAAATTCCCGGTGCTTGCCGCCAACCTGGTTGACAAGACTACCGGCGAGATCCCATCTCCGCTGGTGCCTTACATCATCAAGGAAATCGCCGGCGTCCGGATCGGCATCATTGGCCTGATCACCGAAGAGACTGAGTTCTACGCCACACCCCAGAACTTGGGCAATCTGGACCTGATCCCGGTCAAGTCCGTGGTCCAGAAGTACATGGCGGAATTGAAGCCTAAGGTCGATCTGATCTTTGTTCAGGGCCATCTGGGCCTGCCCTATGATGTCTGGTCAGCCTATCGGGAGATGGTTGAGACCGGCGTGGAGCAGAAGATACGGTACGGTATGAATGCTATGGAGCTGGTTCACTCCACACCGGGAATAGACTTGATGGTCGCCGGGCATATCCATGTCGGTTATGAGGGTGGCTGGGAAGATCCCGACACCCATACCATCGTTCTCCAGACTTATGGTCGCGGCACCGGCGTTGGGGTTTACACTATCAAGGTCGATCCCGAGAGCAAGAAGATCATCGGGTACAACCTGCCGGAAGCCGACGGGTCGATCGTGACACTTTACGAGGACGAGTACTGGCCCGAACCGGAGGTCAGCGAGTTCTTGTCGGCGGAGATAGACACCGCCGAGGCCGGCATGGACGAGCCCATAGGCCGGGCCCTGACCGATCTCACCCGGGTGGGTGTCGGCGAGTCGGTGCTGGGCGACCTGGTCACCGATGCCATGCGGGAAGCGGTCAAGGCGGATGTGGCCTTCA
>DATKKY010000193.1:0-10105 GCA_035542695.1 bacterium
GCCACGCCGTATACCTCTACGCCATAGGGTGACTGGGCTGCAACGACGAGTAGGCACGAAGCTGAGGATCCCGGAGGCAAAAGATACTTGCATCGTCATACCCTCCATTCATTGCCCTGGCGGCACACGGAGCGGGGTTGACTGCGGTGGTCGCTGGGCCCTAGTTCGGCCTTCCGCCGCGGCTCCATAGCCCTCGGCAAGCACTCGCACAACGTAGCTGCTTGTCATCAGAAACCCACCCGCGCCGTGTACATTATATCACAATCCTCGGCGGTTCGCATTACACGGATAGCCACATTCGCCATCCCAATGTCCTAAGACGCGTGCCATCCCGTATGACCGCCCGGGCCAGCAGCAGACCTTCCGGGGACTCGAGCGGGGATCGCCGGCCGACTGCCACGACGCGCCGTCCGTAATCTCTTGGTTACCTCTTGACAGGAGCTACACGGGGCCGTATTATTTTATTGGCATATGCCAATAACGCCGGGAGTGAAGATGGCAAGACCAGTGATTTGCAGGAGGGTGTGTTGGAGAGGGAACTCCGACTACTTCAAGCCACGGGGCGTGCCCCTGCGCTTCTTGGAGGAAGTCGCTCTCGGAGTGGACGAGCTAGAGGCGATCAGGCTGGCTGATCTTGAAGGCATGTATCAGGAGGATGCGGCCAGGAGGATGCGCGTCTCACGCCAGACATTCGGGAACATTATCGCCTCGGCTCACAGGAAGGTGGCGGATGCCTTGGCAAATGCCAAGGCGCTCAGAATTGAGGGAGGTGTAGTCACCATGACGGAAAGACAGTTCGTTTGCAGCGATTGCAAGAATGAGTGGAGCGTTCCGTACGGCACGGCCAGGCCGGCGGAGTGTCCTAAGTGCAAGAGCACCAACGTCCACAGGGCGCCGCAGGACAGGGGTTGGGCAAGAGGGCGGGGACACTATGGAAGAGGCCTATGTGGGAGGCGGTCATGAGGATATGCATTCCAGTTGAGGACAGTTCGGGTCTCGGGTCGAGGTGTTACCCCCATTTTGGAAGTGCCCCATGTTTCGTGGTCTATGACCAGGCAACACGTGCGTCAGAAGTCATAGACAACAGGGGCCGCGGGCATATGCACGGCATGTGCCAGCCGCTGTCGGTGCTTGAAGGACACTCCGTGAATGTGGTGGTGTGCGAAGGGATGGGGCCTAGGGCTCTCGAGAGGCTCAATTCCGGAGGGATCAAGGTCTTCAGGGTGCGTGGAGAGACTGCCGCTGAAGCTATCCAGGCGTTTGAAGAGGGGAAGTCGGAAGAGTTGACCCTCGAGAGTGCATGCCGCGATCATCAGTGCGGCTGAGAGTGGGCGGACTGTGGCGACCGGGGCGCTCCGACACGCCCCGGCGCGCCGGAGCAGCCGGTCACGGCTTGTCCTGAGGACACCTTGTTGACGGGGAAGAACATCTGTGGCCACTAAGGACAAAACGCAGTGCGATGAAGCGCCTGATTTCGAGACCAATGCGGCCGTGCCGGCGTAAACGGCAGCAGCGGTCGCCGGGACCAGTACTGCGGTGAATATCGCCCAAGGCTGACGCATATGCTTCCTCCTCTATGGTGATTCCCAAGCGCCGATGGCGACTGGCATGCCTGTTGCCCTCAAAGTCGGACGCTGCGGCACCATAGCCACGAACCCCGCAAGCATCAAGACCCAGCCTGGTCAATCAGGTCGCAGTGGAGTATAGTCACCCGAACGACAACCGGCTTTGGAGGGCAATGTGAGAGCTGGGCTAATCCTCTTCTTGCTGGTCATCCTGCTCGCCTCGGTGGCCGCGTCTCAGGCTGAGACCACGATTCCGCTCCGAACCAACGGGGCCAGGGTGCTCATCACGATCAAGATCGGAGGCGTTGTAATTCCTGACCTCCTGCTTGATACGGGATTCGCGTATGACGGAGTGATAATCTACAACACGCGATACCTGGATTCGCTTGACCTGTCGCGTGCGGTCGACGCTCAAATAGGCGGCGCAGGCAGCGGGGCGGCCTCGAAGGCGGCAATGATCGACTCGGGTTGCTTCAGGGTCGGGGATGCCGAACTCACGAACCAGAGGATCATCCTGCTTCGGAGTGACACTTACAAGGGCTTTCCGTCAAACGGCGTGATCGGCTATTCCATCCTCGGCCACTACGTCACGGAGATCAATCGTGATCTTGGCGTGATCAAGCTGTACCTTCCCGGCGAGGCACCGATTGACACGACGTGGATTCCGATCCCGTTGTATTTCAAGCAGAACAAGATCCCCTGGGCAGATGTCTCCGTGGCAATTCGAGACGAACCGCCGACTACCCTCTCAACGTACATCGACTTCGCTGAGAATGACGCCGTTGTACTGCTGGATGGCCCGCACATGAAGGTAGGTCTGCCTGACGACACGGTCTCAGTCTACCTGGGACGGGGTCTCAGCGGAGATGTCTATGGCAAAGCCGGTACCATCTCAAAGCTGATCATTGGCCCCTATGAGTTGGCCAAGGTGAAGGCCTCCATTGCGCCTGCGGAGATCCGATCGCGGCAGCCGGGTGCGGATGCCGTCCTGGGAAGTGGGGCCCTTGCCAGGTTCAATCTCATCTTCGATTATCCCGACAGCAAGCTGTACATCAAGCCCGCCGGCCATTTCAGCCAGCCCTCTAATTGACGAATCTGTGCTGGCCCGCGGACTTTCTTCAGCGACTCATTGGCTGGCGTCGAGACGGGCGGCCCGCTGTTTCCAGGCGGCTGCTTCCTCTCGCCTTCCCTGCGAATTAAGGACACGCACTAGCCTGTCGATGGCTGCGGCTGCAGGGCCCGTGGCCCCGCGGGCAAGAGCCAGCTCCGCCAAGCCGGCGAGCGCGGGGAGCGAGTTAGGCTCAACGGCCAGGGCCTCGTGGTAGAAGGCCTCGGCACGTTCGGGCTGGCCAATCAAGCGCTCGACGTCGCCCAGGTAGCCGCAAGTGACCGCCAGATCGTAGCCACACCGGTATGCGAAGGCGAGATCCGGCATGGCTCTTGCGGGCGCGCGGTCTATGAGCACGCGAGCCCGTGCGATCCGCAGCCTCGCTGACTGAGGGTGAAGGCTGACCGCCTGGTCGAGGGCCTCGAGCACCTCGGTCGAGCGGTCGATCTCGAGCCCGGCAGCCGCGGCGTAGACAGCGGCCTCCTCGGGGTAGGAAGGAGCTGAAGCCGCACGATTGAGGTGCTGGTATGCTTCAGGGGCGCGGCCCTGACCGAGTTCCAGGCGGCCCAGGCTGGTTAGTGCGCCTGGCAGCAGGTAGGCCATTGCCGGCGGAGCACCGGAGACGAAGCGGCCGAGCGCGGCCGCTTGGCCTTCCAGGGCCTCGCCCGGCACCGGAGAGACTCCCTCGAGGTAAGCGCCTAACCCTTTGCCGAGAGGCTCTCGGCCCGAGCTCAGATCCTCCCCGCCTAGCACCCGACCCTGCCACATCAGAACACCCATCGCGATCGCGAAGGCGAAGAAGGCCGCGAAGACAACGCGCTCCCCCCAGCGCAGGACCCCCAGGGCGCTCACGATACCACAGGGCACGCATACAAAGAGAAGCAGGGGATACCTGACGAGCAGTGGGACCGCAACGTACATCACCAGGAACGCAGCGGCCAGGATCTGCCGGCCCCGTAGAGGACCGAACACGGTGACGATGGTCCGAATGCCTGCTTGAGTGTCGCCCACATAGTCGGGTACGTCCTTGACACCGAGCGCGAGCGTGAAACCCACGATCATCGCGCCGGCCACGCCGTGCGGAAGGGCCGCGATCGTGTGCCTCCCTGCGAAGAGCGAGAAGCCCAGCGAGGCAGCCAGCAAGACGCCCAGCGACAGCACGAAAGTGTTGACGAGAAAGAACCGCTTGAGCCGCATGGGGGGTGCCGAGTAGGCAATCCCTGCCGCAAGAGCCGCGAGCAGGATGACGAGCGCGGCGTACCCGATGGCTGCGGCGAATGCGATCGAAAGCCCCAGCGAGGCTGTCCCGATGAAAGCAGCCTGGGCCCCGGTCAAGGGGTCTCCCGTGAAGTGGGTGCGCTTGGCCAACGCCTGATCAACCTGGCGATCGAAGTAGTCGTTCAGGATCACCTGAAATTGGAAAAGGAAGTAAATGGCAAGGACCGCGGCAGCACAGCCAAGACCAGCGAAAGGATCAGACAAGAAGCCGGAGTAATACGGTCTGAGGAACGCGGCACCCATCACTAGCCCAAGGGCGGTCACCGCGGCATAGAAAAGCGACCGCAAGGGGCGGGATGCGGCGAGGGATTGCCCGAGCTTCCCGCGCCTGGACTTGGCGTAGCAGAGCAAGACCCCAAGCGTTGCCACCGGAAGCTGGACGAGCGCGTACTTCCGGGTCTCTGAAAAAACGAGCCCGCCCGCGGCAAAGATCGTGCTCTCGGGCACGTTGCCCCGAACCGCCAGCGTGAACAGGGCCGGCAGCGCCCCGGCAAACCAGGCAACGGCATATACGCTGATGAATGCGACAGCGGGCAGGAGCAGGCCCCCACGCCGCGCCCGGATGTAGATCGCCCCGCCGATGCAAGCCAAGAGGACTTCAAGGCGCATGCCGGGGGAGACGCCGGCGAGGGCGACTCTCGGATCAAACGTGAGAGCCAACCCGCGCCCAGCCTCCGCCATGTTGGCGAAGTAGTGAAGGCCGAAGCCGTGCGGACTCACTATGGCATCTAGGAGCGGTGCCACCAGGATTACCGGCGAGAATGCGAGAGCAGCTCTTGCGGTCCTGTCCACGGGAGCTCTGGCGAGCCACGAGAGCACGAATGCTGCGAGCGCGAAGACGGTCAGGTAGAAAAGCGGCCCGTGGAGGAGAACCATCTCGACCGACTGTGCCGCCTCGAGGCGGAAGCCGATCACGTGGGATTCCTCGAAGATGCCCTCAAGGAAGCCGCGTAGAAAGGTGACTCCGAAAAAGACAAACACCCAGGACCATACAGGAGCCCCGGCGTTCTCCAGGCTGTCTATGGTTCTCTGGAGGCGTGTAATCGCCGTAGCCTTCTACCGGATTCTGACCAGCTTGCCGGCCCCCACGACCTTCCCGTCTCGAGAGACCGCTCTGTAGAAGAAGACTCCTGATCCGGCATCCACGCCCAGGTTTGTGGCGCCGTCCCAGCTAGCCTCTCCACCGGAGACGGCGATGTCCCGGAGCAGGCGGCCTTCAATGTCCAGGACTTCGATCCGCTGGGCACCTCGAACTCCCGCGCCCGAGAGCCGGATCGCCGCACCACCCGTCGCTGGGTTCGGGAAGCTAGCCACGCCCGCCCCGGTGACGCGGGTAGGCGGGATCGCGCTCAGATTCCAGTCATTCAGCGCCGCAGATATGTCTATTCTCCCGTAACCCGTCTGAATGTCGTAGCCGGCGGGAGGGATGTCATAGCAATGTGAAGTAATCTGATTGTAGACCTGCGTAGGCGTGAAGGATGGCGCCAGCGACTTGATCAAGGCACCCACTCCGGCGGCATACGGCGAGGCGAAGGAAGTGCCAGCAGCTCCCGCGATCATGGCTTGCCCCGCTACAACGCCCGGAGTGGAATTGGCATCGGCTACACTGGCGACATAGATCGTCCAGATTGCTTCGGTGATTGAGGTGCCCGAGGCATCGACATCGCCGCTAGCCGCGCAGCAGTCCAGCCAATTTCCATAGGAAGTGATTGAAGTCTTGCCCGAATCGTCGTGCTTCACACCGCCAACGGCGAGGCACTCGGGATAGGCCGCGGGATACACAGCATGATTGGTGCCGTCGTTGCCGGAGGCGCAGAATATCGCAATTCCGGCGTTGATATCCGCCTGCATCTGGGTTTCGATGGTCGGCATCGCCGTAGTGCCACCCAGCGAGCAGTTGATGACGTCGGCCGGTATTGCGCGCGCATACTCGAAGGCTGCGGCGATCATGGCCTCGGTGCCGCTGCCCTCGGGAGAGAGGCAACGGGCCATCGCGATCTTGGCATGGCCAGCGACACCGGCGAAACCGGTGCTATTGTTTACCACGCAAGCGGCGCAACCGGACGTCATCGTGCCGTGCCCAACGCCGGCGTCGGCATATCCATCAAAGTTATTGTCCGTGCCGTCTCCGCAGGCTGGGTCACCGGCGAACACATCGGGATTGGAGTCCTCGTTAGGTGAGCCCCAAGGGTCCCCCGCCCAGCTGCCGCAGAAGTCGTACCCATGCACGTCATCGACATAGCCATTGTGATCATCGTCAATGCCATTGCCGGCGATCTCGCCAGGGTTAGTCCACACATTGGCGGCGATGTCGGGATGGTCGAGATCGAGGCCCGTGTCGGTCTCCACAATCAGCGCACCCTCGCCGGTCGATGCATCCCAGCCGATCGCAGGGTTCATCTGAATCACGCCATATTGGTCAGGCGTGCTGCTGTTGGGCCAGGAGGTCGGCCAGACGTAATACGGATCATTCGGAGTCATCAGGCAGCTCACCAGGCAGTTGGGACGGACCCATTCAACCAGGCCGCTCTGCTTGTACGCGTCGATCACCTGGTACACGTGGTCCTCGGCATCGGCCAACATCTTGAGGCAGGTTGCCTCGTCGCCCCTGGCATAAGCTGCCTTGGCGACTGCCGTTGACTGAACCAGGGGGAACGAGACCACCTCGAAGTCAAGATTGCGCCCCACCTTGTGACGGGTCGCCCCGAGAGACTTGTCAAGGGTGCCAACGGCCGTAGCGGAGGCCCCAGGTGCGAACTTGACCAGGATCTGATCGAGCATAAACTGCGGCTGCTCGGTAGGGAGAAAGACGGGCGGTCTCGCGACGGGAAGACCGGAAGACGCGAGTGCAGGGTGCGCGAGGGCGCATGGAACCAGAACTGCCACAACAGCTGCCAGGACTACTAGCCTTGTCATAGGTTGCCTCCCCGCGGCGGTTGCATTGAGCTGGATGTGCTCTAACGACAACGCTCAGTTTACCATAGATCGCGGCCAATATCAATGGGTTGGCGTGCCGTAGAAGACGCAAGAGAGAGGCGGGTCAGCGCCGCGGCCGGTGTGCGCCGAACCATCTCTGAACTGCAATCCCTCGCTTGAGCAGCCACACCTTGGGCTTGAACCAAAAGCCTTCGAACTCCCGGCTCACATCCTTCAGGAGATCGGGGATCGGCAAACCCTGAGGGCACGCCTTGACGCAGTTGCCGCACTCCTTGCACAGCGAGGCATTGGAGGCCTTCCCGGTCATGATGCCGCCCATCCTTATTGCATAGAAGAACTTGGTCAGGCGGTGATCGCCGAACATATGGACCTGGTTGTACTGCTCGAAGCACCCTTGGATGTCAACTCCGGCTGGGCAAGGCATGCAGTACTGGCAGCCGGTGCATCCGATCTTCATGAGCCCCCGGTAGGTTTGGGCCACTCGGTCAATGAGGTCAAGATCCTTGCCGGTCAAGGAATTCGGACGCGCTTCGCTGGCGATCCTGAGGTTCTCCTCGATGTGGTTCTCGTCGTTCATTCCCGAGAGCACGACTGTGACTCCGGGATGATTCCAGACCCAACGGAGTGCCCATTCTGCGGGCGTGCGCTTGACCTCCGCGCTCTGAAAGATGGCTTCGACCTCGGGCGGGAGCCCGCCGCCAAGTTTGCCCCCGCGCAGGGGTTCCATCACTACCACGCCGAGCCCCCTGGAAGCCGCGTACTCGAGTCCTTCCTTGCCGGCCTGGTTGTGCTCATCGAGGTAGTTGTACTGGATCTGGCAAATCTCCCAGTCGTAGGCATCTACTACCTCTCGGAATGCCTCCTTGCTGCCGTGGTAGGAAAAACCTCGGTTGACGATGCGGCCATCTTGCTTCGCCTTGTCGAGAAAGTCTATTGCCCCAAGGTCCCTAATTCTCTGCCAGCCGGGACCATCAAGGGAGTGTATCAAGTAGTAGTCGATATGATCTGTGCGGAGCCGCTCCAGCTGCTGGGCCAGGAAGCGATCCATGTCCTCGCGGCTGCCTACAGCCCAGTGGGGCAGCTTGGTAGCCAGCCTCACCTTGTCGCGATATCCGTCCGCCAGGGCGCGTCCCAGGAAAGGCTCACTGGCGCCCCGGTGATAATTCCAGGCGGTGTCAATGTAGTTGACGCCTTGGTCAATGGCGTGCCGTATCTGCCGGGTTGCCCTTGCCTCATCGATCTTGCCGTTCAACTGAGGCAGACGCATCGCCCCGAATCCTAGAATCGAGAGCCGGTCGCCTGTCTTTTCGATATTCCGGTATAACATTGTCAACCCCCGCGTCGGCGTTGCCACACCCCTCTCAATTAAGCGACCGCCAGGCTCCAGTCAAGAGCAGAACACGATGGGGGCACCGTGTCGGCGGATGCCCATAGACACTGGATCTCGACGTGTTAGAATAGCAATGCTGTGTTCCTGATAGACCGGACAAGGATTCCCAGACCTAAGGAGGACGGAGATGCGCGCTGACTTGGGGAGTCGTTCACTGACCGTGGGGCTCGTTCTGGCCAGCTTGGTCCTTGGTGTCGTGGGCGTGGGTTTCGGCCAGATACCACGCATGATCAACTACCAGGGACGACTGGTGGATGCGACCGGGGCACCGTTGGCTGGATCCCACACGGTAGTATTCAGAATCTTCGGTGATGTTGTGGGGGGCGCCCAACTCTGGACCGAAACCCAGTCGGTGACAGCTGACTCCGCCGGGATCTTCGGGGCCATCCTGGGGGCGGTTGACCCGATAGACGTGGACTTTGACAGCCCGCGGTGGCTTGAGGTCGAGGTGGATGGACAGGTGCTCGCGCCTCGCCGGGAGATGACCAGCGTGCCTTTCGCCTTCCAGGCGGCCAACTCCCACATGCTTCAGGGGCTGGATGCGGACGCCTTCGCGGATTCAGCCCACAGCCATCATTCGCTGGATGCTGCTGATGGTAGCCCGACCGGGGTTGTCTACGTGGACGATGCCGGCAACGTCGGGGTGGGAACACAGACCCCTGAGGCCCAGTTGGACGTGGCGGGAACCGCCAGGACGTCAGGGTTTGAAATGCCGACCGGTGCCGCAACAGGCCGTGTCCTGACATCGGACGCCAATGGCACCGGCACCTGGCAAGCACCCGCGGCGGTCCCGGACGCTGACTGGGTTATCGCGGGCGACAACATGTACTCCGGAGTACCCGGCAAGGTTGGTATCGGGAATACATCGCCGTACGCGCGCTTCGACGTCAAGGACACATCGAGCACATCGAATGTGGTTGCTATCTATGGAAGGGCGACCTCCTCGAACGCGCAGGGGAGCAAGGGAGTGCTGGGGGAAACCTACAGCACGGCGGATGTGTACTTTGGCATTGGTGTGGGGGGCTTGTCGAATGGCACACAAGGGAGCGGGGTTGGTGTCTCTGGCGCCAGCTACGGGCCTACGGGCAAGGGAGTCGAGGGAACTGCAGTGAGCAACTCCGGCGTGAACTATGGCGTTTACGGCAGGACCTACAGCCCGGACGGATATGCCGGCTATTTCATCGGCGATCGCAGCTACTTCAACGGACACGTCGGGGTAGGCGTTATGGACCCGCAGTGCCCGATCGATGCTGTGACTTCATCTCAGACCTCGTCCGCGAAAGCAATCCGGGGAGTAGCAACCGGGGGGTACACCGAGGGGCAGCAAGTATCCGGTGTGTATGGCAGAACCGAAAGCGCAGCAACGACCAATCCTGGGGCCGGGGTATTCGGGGCAGCCAGCGCTTCAACCGGGGGCTCAGCCGGGGTACGAGGAGAATCAGCGGGCCAAACCGGCAAGGGTCTCTTCGGGTGGGCAACTCACACGTCAGGGAAGAACTACGGTGTCTATGGGGAAACGATGAGCTCCAACGGTTACGCCGGGTACTTCCTGGGCGGCCGGAATTACTTCGAGGGTAGGGTCGGGATCGGGATTGATAATCCCCAGGAGCAGCTCCATGTGGACGGGGGAGCATCCACTGTCACTGTGCAGCTGACCAATGACACCTCGGGAGCGACAGCCTCCGACGGCTTGCACCTATTGTTGAGTCCGTTGGGTGATGGCCGGCTCATTAATGATGAAGCCAGGAATCTGGATCTGGGCACAGCGGGCGTGCCGAGGCTCTCGATTTTCCCCAGCGGCAAGATCGGGATCGGAGGCTACGACAC
>DATKKY010000194.1:0-18405 GCA_035542695.1 bacterium
GGCCCCGAGGCAGGCGCTGGGCCATCCCCGGCGGTGGGTAGTCCTCTACCACTACGTCAACATTGTCCAGTTTCTGCTTGAACTCCTCGGGTAGGCTTTCGATCGCCTCAGCGATAACCTGCCTGAATTCTTCGTCGTTAAGTTCGAACATGGGTGTCCCGGGTCTCGCTAAAGTGGTGGAGAACCTGGCGCGGCTGCTCTATTTGACAACATGCAACCAGTCGGTAAGAAGGAACTGGAATCTGCCGATCAGCAATGAGATACGGGCCATCACTGTATAGCCGAAAGATGCTCCGAAGGAGATCATCAGGAAGTAGACGCCTATCTTGGCGCTTGTGCCGAAAGCCCCGCGGTGCTCCATCGAGAAGTAGAAATAGGTGAGGGCCGTGATCACTCCCACCAAGAGCACGATGTTCCCGATCATCGGCCAGATGGGCAGGGCAACGAAGGTGGACTTGAGGAACGGCGCGAAGGTCCCGGCCAGCTGGGGTATGATGTCGCCTTCGACCGTTGCGATGATCTGGAGGCCCAGGGCGACCCCTAGGACGAAGGTAAGCGGGAAGCGCACCACCCAGGCTGTCTGCCGGAAGAGCTGGGTGAACATCATGAACCCCAGGATTATCGGTATGATGTTCCAGTAGTTGGGGTGAACACCTGCACCGGGAGAGAATAGCGGATCGAAAAGGTTCGGCTTGGCGTAGTTCCAAAACATGTAGGAGGCCCAGTAGCCGGCGGAGAGCCCGACGAAAATGTACTCGGCCACTTTGTAAAACGGATTGTCCTTGTAGAGGAAGCTGTAGATTGCCAGGGTCAGAGCTGCTGCCAGCCATGGCCATATGCCCGAGGTCATGTACATCGGCTATTTCTTCCTCTTCTTTTCGAACCAGTAGATGACGTTGCCGAGAGCTATGAAGCCAATTATCAGCATGTGAGCAATCGACTGGGAATCCATCCCGATCGTCGCGAGCCCCGGCATCTTGACCAGCTTCTCATACTCCGCCGCCCCCTTCATCCCGCCGATAAGGCCCACCAGCTGACCCGTCTGAAGGTACTGGTAGTACTTGGGCGCTCCGATCGCAGTCTGAGCAGTTGCCAGCCCGCCATGGTATCTCGCCTGGTAGTAGAAGATCCACTGGTCGCTCCCTGGGTCGCCCATCGAAAAAGTGATGACAAAATTGATGTCTTTGGCGCTCCTGATGTCCTTCATCATTTCGAGATTTGCCACCGGAGTGCCGTAGACATCCTGTCTGCATACATCCGGGATGTTCCTGCCTAGGCTGACCAGCATCACACCCCCACCAGGACGGAACCCGAAATTGACGAAGTCCTTGCCGTAGACCTTGTGGTATTCGTCCACGGCGACAGTCTGAAGCGCCCGCTGCGCCAACGGGACCCCAGTTGGCCACATTCCGAGCACCAACACCCGCAGGTTGCGAGCGAAGCAATGCCTCATCACCGAGAGGGTTGCCGGGTAGAGCTCCGGCGTTCCAGATGGATCGTAGTCTATCGACATGAGCACTACCGATCCAGGCGGCAGACTCTGGATCGCGTCGTAGACCTTCTGGACAGGCGCGCTGATGTCGACCGGGAAGCCGATCGGGATAAGCAGCGGGACCAGCACGGCGACGGCGACCGCCAGGAAGACTATCCGCCGATCGAGGTTGCTTATCCTATCAAGTAAGCTCACGCCGGCCCCCTACTGCATGTAAGATCTTTCAATTCCAAGGATCATCCTCAGGGCCATCGATATCAGGCCAAGATCTATGCCGATCACGATGCCGCGCTTGGCTGCAGCATTGGGGTAGGTCATTATCCACTCAGTAAGCTTCGGGAAACCGTGCCAGATGTACGTTCCGATGGGCACCCTCCCAAGCATGACCACCACAGCGGCCAGCAAGAGAAGCAGGGCTTCCTTGTTCCTAGCTCGGAAGGCTCTGAAGGATGCCGAAGTCATGAAGAAGGCAAGCAGCGAGTACATCGTGGCCTCCAACGGGAACTGCAGGTTGAAATAGACGTACATGAAGGGGCTGCCTTCTTTGATCGAATCCGGGCTCAGCTTGTAGAAGCCGAGAATAAGCTGGGTCGCCAGGGCGGCCAGCAGGATGATGGAATAGTGCCAATCCCTCGACTTGTCCTTGACGTGCTCCGCATTGACCCGGGCCAGGTTGATGGTGCCGAGGAAGGTGAAGAAGGCGATGATGCCGAGATACCAGTTCCTGAACATCTGGTTGACGTCGGCGATGGGCTTGGCAGGTATGAAGTTGGTTATGATGGTGAAGACGCCCATCACGAAGATTATGGCCAGCGGCAGCTGCCTCTTCATCTGGTCTCCGGGGCTTGGCCCCTGCTACTTAATCGTGAACAAGTTGTAGAAGAAAGTGTGCCCGGTCAGACTGAAAATGACACCGGCTATGATCAGTGCCATGAAAAGCGCCTTCGCGACGTCTTGCCCTTTGATGGTGCCTAGCTGGACCGGGTCCTGAGACAGCGTCGCCCCCGCGGCGTAGAGCTCCTCGCCGATCAGGGTGTAATCGCACGCTGCGACGAAAAAAGGCAGCTGGTCGATCATCGCCGTTCCGGCAATCTGGATGGCACCGGTCGCGAAACCCGTCTCCGCAAGGATCAGCGATTCGGCGTAGAAGGCTCCGAGATAGAAGTTGGCCGCAGGGCGCTCCCGCATCATGATGCCATCGACGCCAGCAACGTAACCGAACTGGTCGTCGGTTAGGTAGCGGATGTCCTCTTCCTTGAAATCATCGGGTTTGCCGACTCTGAGGTAGCTCTCCTTCACCGTTTCCCGCGCCATCGACATCTGCATGGCTTTGTTGCAAGGCAACATCAATCTGGAGCCATAGGTGGCAACCCGGTCAGCAACTCGCGAGAGGATGTTCATGCTGGCGATGGTCTGCGGGTCATCCACATCCAGTCCGCCCGGGATGTAGAGGATCGGTTTGCCCATCTCGGTCGCACGGCCGATGGCCTCATCCACGGCGTCCAGCGCCGGGATGCGCCTGACGAAAACCTGGCCCTTCTTTCGCTTGGCTATCCAGATGTAGACGAGGATCGCGGCACAGGAGAAGAGCACCAGAAAAAGCACATTGCTGCGGCCGTTGTACCACTGCATGATGCTCACGCCGGGGCCCGCCGCTTGAGAGGCGACTGAGGCCGCGATGCTCATGGTGTCGATGCGGTACCAGTACTGCTTGCCGGGCTGGGTGCTACCATCGCTGAAAGCGTTCGTGGTGGCGGGCACCGATCCGACTTCCGTGAACTCGCCGGTAGGCGAGTCAGCACGCATTATCCTGTATTCGATCACGGTGCCAGGCGACTCGGTCTCAGTGGGGGAGAGCTTCCACTCAATGTCTATGCTGGTGCCGGCGTCGTGGGGGGTATCGGCGAGCGAGGTTATGACAGCCGGTTCAATCGCCGGCGTGCCACTGGTGCCGACCGCCTGGGCCTCGGCGGCCGAGTGGGCCCAAGGCGCGCCGGCGAGCACGACCAGAACCGCCGCGATCGCGGCGAGCGATCTCGGTCGCGCATCGCTCAATTCAAACGAGCCCCTGAACCGCATCAGCCTGCCTTATCTCCTTCGCCTTCGAGCGGTCGTTCGCCTTTTGGACCCCGTTACTCTACCACTTTTTCGGGCTCGCTTGGCAAGCTTTTTCGCTCCGGTTCTGGCTTTGGCCTTGGGCACCTTGCGCGGCTTGGGGGCCCGCGCAGTTCTTGCCACCCTGACCGGTCTGGCTCGCCTGGCCGGCTTGACTGTCTTACCAGCCTTGGCTGCTGGCCGACCGCCCTTCCGCTTGGTGAAGTCCGAAAGCTGTTTGGCCTTGGCCGCAATGTGCTCGGCGCTGACCTCGAACTCTTTTACCAGCTCCCATGGCGCGCCGCTCTCGCCGAACCGGTCGAGCACGCCGATCATGCCCATCAGCACAGGCTTGCCATAGAGCTCAGGAGCTTGGGCGATCGCGGCTGCGACCAGGTTCCCAAAGCCACCAATTTGGTGTTCTTCAGCGCTGACGATCACATTGGTCTCGAGCGCCGCCTTGACAATGGTGGCCTTGTCCAGCGGCTTAACCGTGTGCATGTTGATGATGCGGGTCTCAAAGCCGAACTCTTCCTTTAGGATGTACGCCGCCCGCATGGCCTCAGGCACGCTGGGCCCACAGGCGATGATGGTCAGGTCCTCGTGCTCGTTTTTGTACTTGGAGGCTAGCACGGTCTCGAAGGCATCTATGAAGTTGGGTTTCTCGCCACGGTACCTTATGATGTTGGCCTCGCCGAAGATCCAGGGTGTCCGGTTGGTGGTCACTATGGGCGTCGCTTCGCGCGCGAATCTCAGATACTTGGGCCCCTCGATTGCGAACAAGCAGTACTCTGAGGCGCGCTTGGTCTCGGTGTAATCGCAAGGCACAACCACGGTCATGTTCGGAAGACCACACATCTGGAAAAGCTCTTCCAAGGCCTGGTGGGTGGCTCCATCCGGCCCGACCGACACTCCGCCGTGGGCGCCTGCGATGAAGACGCTGAACTCGCCGTAGCAGACGGTAGTCCTCAGCTGGTCGAGATTCCTTCCCGAGGCGAACACGCCGTAAGTCCCGAAGACCGGCAGCTTCCCCTCCTTGGCCAGCCCAGCAGCCACGCCGGTCGCGCTCTGCTCGGCAATGCCCATGCTCAAGAACCGGCGCTCCCGGCCCGGGCAGCCTTTATAGAAGTCGCTAATGGTGATCGAATCCGATATGTCGGCACCGAGACAGACTACCCGCTCGTCCTCACCCGTGTCGCACAAGGCCTTGCCGAAGCCCTTCCGGGTCGGGCTCATCTCGACCTTCATGCGGTCACCCTTATTCCAGAAGTAGTCGCGGCTGAACTTGGGCATCTTGGCCTCGAGTCTCCGGGTGGATGCCCGCTGGAAATCCGCCGCGATTTGGAACATCCGCTTGACGGGCAGCTTGTCCCAGAGGCCGAGCTCCTTGAGGCCCTTTTCCATTTCCTCGACCGACGGCGACTTGCCATGCCAGCCGGCGATGTTCTCCATGAAACTGACGCCCTTGCCCTTTGTCGTATGGCAAACGATCAGCGTCGGCTTGCCCTTGAAGGCCAGCGCTTCGTCGAAGCCGCGCAAGATGTCTTCCATGTTGTGGCCGTCAACTTCAATCACGTTCCAGTTGAAGGCCTTGTATTTTTCAACCACGGGATCGATGTTCATCACTTCTTCGACCCAGCCATCGATCTGGAGCCGGTTCTTGTCCAGCAGCGCGGTCAGGTTGTCCAGCTTGTAGTGCCCAGCCTCCATGGCGGCTTCCCAGATCTGGCCTTCCTGTTGCTCACCGTCGCCCATCAGACAGAAGACGTGGTAGTCCTGCTTGTCAAGCTTGGCTGCCAACGCAATGCCGTTGGACAACGAAAGGCCTTGCCCCAGCGAGCCGGTCGAGGCCTCAACCCCCGGGAGCTTGGGCCAGTGCGGATGGCCCTGGTAGGGAGCGTAAAGCTTGCGGAGGCGCGCGACATCCTCAATAGGAAAATAGCCGGACATGCCGAGCCCGATGTAGAGCGCAGGCGCCTTGTGGCCCGTGGACCAGATGATCCGGTCCCGCCCCGGCCACCGTGGGCGCTTCGGATCGTGCCTGGCGACCTTGAGATAGAGCGCCGCCGTCACGTCCATCACCGAGAGTGTTCCCCCTGCGTGGCCCGAACCCGCGCAGGCGAGTGAGATTAGATCGTAGCCCCGCATTTCATTGGCGGCCTTCTTCAAGTCCTCGACGGAATAGTCCTTCATCACTTTCCCGGTGCTGGAGTCAATGATAGGCATGCCGATACCCCCTACTGTGTTGCGCTCTGGGCTGCGCTATGACGATTACGTGAATGAAGCCGGGGGTCAGGCCCCCGGCAACCCTAGAAACATATCAGGACGCGGGAGGCATAGTCAAGCGATTAAGCCTGGCCGGGCTATGGCTGGCGGCTTAGCTGTCTCATCATCTATCTCAACATCACGATCTTGGCAGCCTCGGCATGCCCTCTGGCGGACAGGCAGACCCAGTAGATGCCGCCCGGCACGCTTTCACCGGCGGAGTTCCTACCGTCCCACTGGACCTCAGCACGAGTGCCCTCGCGGGACCTCGCGTCCAGCACCCGGACGAGTCTGCCCGCTGCGTCGATGATCCTCAGGCTCGGCGCATCGCCTTTGGCCGCTTCGAAACTTATGGTGACCGCTCCCCGGGCGGGGCAGGGGCCAGCTGCGAGGCGGATGTCGGGGCTGCCAGCCGGCTGGTCAAGGGGCCTCGAGTTGTATTCGGCGCGTACGTCGTCACCGCCTCCTTTCTGCGAGGCCGCATCCAGGCTGGTCGCAGGCGACCCCGGCAGGAACATCCCGGCGAATCCGGCGTCGTACGCGGCTTGGGCTGCCCGGTCGAGCACCTTCATCTGCCGCACGGATACGACGCGATTCCAGCCGCGGGCGGCGACTATCGCGAGGTCAACCACCTGCGTGTCTCCGGGCGCCATGGTGAATGGCCCGGAGCCGACGATGAACCTGCGGTCACCGGGATGACTGTCAAGCCATCCCGTGCCCGCATCGGGGTCCCCCGACAGCATATAGGTGGTAGGATTCCCCGTCGTTGGGTCTATGATCGGGAAGCCGCCGCCGCTGAGCCCCTGAAGCAAGCGGTAAGAGACCGCCGCGCTTATCGGGTCCTGGCCGCTGGCGTAAACCGCAAACGACGTCATGCCCAGGTCTGAGCCGCCGTCGCCGCGCGGCCCTTTCAGCAAATCGTATCCCAAGCACGGCGCTTGGGAACCGTACTGGCTGTCGTAAGCCCCGCCATTGTAAGCAAAGCCCAGGTTCTCTGCCGCGTCGCACCCGGCGAAATCGTCCCCTGCACCTCCGATATCGGGATCGGCCCAGATGCCGAAGTAGGTGTCGGTTAGAGTGTTGGCGAGCTTGTTTATCACTTTCAACCGGAGATAGATCACATTGCCCATGGCAATCTGCCAATCGAAGGCGAAGATCGTCTGCTGAACCTCAATGCCGAGCGGAGCCGTGCCACCCTCTAGCGAGGTGTGGTATTGAGGATCGGCATCGTGGTAAACGCACCAAAGGGTTTGATCGCCCGTGAGCAGTGGCTTTCCCGCTGAGTTCACGGGAGCTCCTTGCTGGGCGGGCCACTCCGTGTAGTCGGTTGAGGCCGTGTCGCCCCGCACGATCTTGTAAACATGGTAGATGGGATCCGTGTAGGGATCATAGGTCCCGTCAGGATGGATCACGCCGGGCCGGTACTCAGGGGTGTAGCCGCACACGGTCACGCGCGTCTGCCCGTTGACCTTGGCGCCGACCCAGAGGCCCGAGGAGTACAGGCAATACTTGCCGCTGCCTTTCGGATATTCGAAGTTCGTTCCGCTCCGGGCATAGGCGAAAGCACCAAGGTTGCAAACGTACATACTGATGTTGTTGGCATCCACCTTGGTGTTGAAATCTATGATGTACGGGCTCGGCGTGGGTGGTGCTGTGGGTCCAGCAGCCAGAGCTGCCGTCAGGATCCCGAGAGCCAGGCAGAAGATGACTACTGCCCAAACCCGCAACCACGGCTTTGACAAGCAAACGTTCGTCATGATTGGCTTCCTCCTTCGATACGAGTTGGCGCTCGCTTAGACCTAATTATACCCCTTCGCGGGCCGACTGACTACCCCGCTGATGCACCCCAACGCGGGCATTGAAACGTGAGTGGGAATTGTGTAGCTTGGACTCGGAAGGGCGAATACCGTGATGGACGAGCGAGGTGTCGCCAATGCCGCTTGCCAGTGAGCTGAGAGCCGGTAACGTGATCAGGCTGGAGGGGCATACCTATCGTGTTGTTGAGGTGGATGCTCATTTCGGCGGTGGGCGGATGGGGAGCCTGGTCAAGCTCAAGCTGGAGGACGTAGAGACCGGCACCCACACTGAGCGCCGTTTCCGGCCTGAGGACAAGACCGAAGCTGTCGAACTCGAGCGGAAGCAGCTCAATTACCTCTACCGCGAAGAGGACGTGCTCTTCTTCATGGACCCCACCACTTACGAGCAATACGAGATCAGCGCCAAGCTCTTGGGGCGGTACCTCGGCTTCGTCAAGGACGGGGAAGGTCTGGCAGTCGAGTTTCTCGGTGCCCGGCCGGTCAGGGTGCTCACCCCGCGGTGGGTGGAGCTCGTGATTGCCACTACCGGACCTGCCCAGCACTCGCAGGAGTTGAGTGTCTGGAAGGAAGCCGTGTTGGAAAACGGAATGAACGTCCAGGTCCCGCTCTTCATCGCGACGGGCGACAAAATAACGATTGACCTTGAGACCGGAAAGTATCACGATAGGGTGAAATAAGGCGCTCGTCACGAGGCGGGCAAGAAGGGACAAGAGGGAAGAGCCATGGGACGAATCGGCACAACGGAAATTCTGCTCATAATTGTTGCAATTCTGATTCTATTCGGCGGGAAGCGGATTCCCGAGCTTATGCGCTCGCTGGGCTCGGGGGTGCGCGAGTTCAAGAAGGGCATGACCGAGGGCGAAGAGCAGAAGCCGGCTTCCGAGGCCAAACCTCCTACTGAAACCAAGCCCCCTTCCGAGGTCAAGCCCTCTTAATCAAGCCGCAGCTACCCGCGAGAGGTTATCGGCAAACCGCTTAGCATATTCCGCCGTCGGGAAAGCCGATGCGAGGACCTTCGCTGCCAGCTCGCTGGCATCCTTGGCCGGCAGGCAGTACTTCATTTCCAGGAATCTTTGCCTGTAGGCTGCGACCTTGGCTTTGACGTCGGCGTTCTTGATGACGACTTCGGCTAGGAGCGCGGCCAACTGGTCGAAATCTGCCTCGACCATCCCGAAGCGCGTCATCTCCTGGACGCCCGTCCTCAGCCCGCTGGATTCGATGAAGCTGGCGTCGTCGGGCAGGGCCTGGTAGTTGCAGACGATGTTATTGTTCTCCAGACGGCGCGCCACCTCTTCGCCAGTGCCGTACTTGCGCACCCGCAAGATAACCTGATGGGTCTCAGTGTAACCCTCGGCCGGGTCTCCCTCGACTTCCAGCCCGTGGCTCTTCATGGCCTTGGCGAAGGCCTTGGCATTCTTTCTTACCTGATCCTGGTACGCATCCTTGAACGCGTTCATCTCGTGGGTCGCCACCAACAAGCCCAGCAAGGTCCCCAGGTGATGGTTGCTGGTCGAGCCAGGGAAGGCGCGCCCCCTGATCTCGGTCCAGAGCTTGCGGAGCTCGTGCCCTTTCTCGAAGTTGCTGACCACCACGCCCCGCTGCGGGCCGAAGAAAGTCTTGTGAGTGCTGCCCGTGACTATGTCGGCACCCTCCTCAAGCGGTTTCTGGAACGCTCCATAAAGCCCAAGGGTGTGCGCCATGTCATACATGATCACCGGTCGCGGCGAGAGCCCGGCTGTGGCGGCACGGGCCTCAGCGACGGGTTCTCGCGAAATGAACATGCTCTTGCCGAAGACGACGAGATCGGGCTTCCGAGCCTTGATCAAGTCGGCCATGGCGGTAGCATCTATCTTGTAAGGGTTGGCCTTGGTCACCGGGAAGTTGAGCACAGCTTCCTTGCCCGTTTCCGGATCCATCTCCACGAAGTTGAAGAGAGCTCCCATCGGCTGGGAGCTCAGATGGCCGCCCTTGGTCAGATCGTTGTTCATCACCAGCCGCATGCGGTTCATCCGGCCCGGGCTTTCAGCGTTCAAGTGCCGCACCATCGCTTTGAAAACCACCTCGTTGGCCATCTGTCCGCTTATGGTGCGCAGCTCGGCCTCCTTGGACTGGAAATACTCGCGCATCGCCGTTCGGAGCTCTTCCTCGACATCGCGGATGAAGTCGGTGCCCTGGTAGAAGTATATCTCCTTGCCCTTCAGCGTCCGATGCTCGGCGTAGCGTCCGGCGGGGTCTGAGATTTCGCACATCTTGACCACCAGGCTCGGCGTTGTCTCCGAAGGTATGAGGTTGAAGCACTGCCGCTGCCGCCACAGGTTGTTCCGGACGGTCCGGTCCAGGATGTCCTCCAATTTGGCTTTGAGGTCAGCCATTGATCCCTCCATTGGTTGCGATGCTCATCGACTATGGTATTTGAGAATGGCGCTGAAGTCAAACGCGGTCGCCTTCAAAAGCCTTGAGTGTTGGCCAGTGCGCGGTTATATTGGTGCTGGCACGAACGCGAGTTTGGCGACATGGCGGGATGGACCTTGATCTCCAGGAGGCCGTAATGTACGCGGGTCCAAGCAACCTCCGGCAAGCCGATAGGGGAGTGGCCGGGTGGTGCTACGTCTTCATCGTCTGGCTCTTGCTGACGCTCTGGCTGGCGCCGGTCGGTGCGAGGGCGGCGGGCGATATTCTCACCGTCCACTATGGACGCCCGGGTGGCGATTACGCCGATTGGACGCTCTGGACCTGGAATGCCCATAATGGCCAGGACTCGCGGGAACTCAAGGCCGATGGCAAAGATGATTTCGGACTTGTCTTTCATGTTACCAGGGCCGACTACGGCGATGGCACTCAGATAGGACTCTTACCCAAGTACCGCGAATGGGCGAGCAAGGATCCGCCCGACAGGATCTGGATGCAGGAAATGGGAAACGAGGTTTGGATTCTTGCGGGCAATCCGGGCCTCTTCAAGGAGAAACCGAGCGAGGATCTTATGGGAAAGCAAACCGGACCTACCCTGACCGTCCACTACCACAGGCCCCAGGGTGACTACCAGGGATGGACACTCTGGACATGGAACGACGAGAACGATCAGGATTCGCGGGAGATTTACTCCTCGGCCCAGGACGACTTCGGAATCGTGTTCAAGGTTGACCGCAAGAACTACGGCGAGGGCAACCAGATCGGGCTCTTGCCGAAGTTCGGCAATTGGTCGTCCAAGGATGCGCCCGACCGAATCTGGTATCCCTACATGGGTGCCGAGGTCTGGATCGTCTCGAGCCGCGACCAGCTCTACACCAAGCTGCCGGACACGACTCCATGGATCGTTGGGGCTTTCGTGGATGCCGCGCGCGTCGTCACCGTGTCCTTCTCGACGCCGCTCAAGCCTGAGGACTTGAAGCCCTCCAGTTTCACCCTGACCGACGACAAGGGTCAGGAGATCAAGCTAAAGGCAGTGAGAGAGCTGCCGCCCAAGAAGGGCTCGGTCTATTTGGTCGGCCTCACCCTGGACAGCGACTTGGACGTCCGCGCCCAGAATCTCTGGGCATACACACTTGCGGTCAAGGGATTCAAGCCGGCTGCTCTCCGGGTCCGGAGCTTGCTTGACGACCCGGCCTTCCAGTCGGACAAGGCTCTCGGTTGGACCTACTCCCCGGGTGCCACCACGTTTCGCGTGTTTGCTCCGACCGCTTCCAGTGTCAAGTTGCTGCTTTACGACAAGCCGGTCGGCGGCGCTGCGGTCGAGACCGGCATGCAATACGCCGCCAATGGAGTATGGGAAGCAACCGTGGCCGGCGATCTAAAGGGCAGGTACTACACGCTCAAGGCCGCTGGCTCCGATCCAGGCTTGGGCTCGGGCCGCGAAGTGATCGATCCCTACTCCAAGTGCAACACGGCCCACGACGGCAGGGGCCTCGTCTTCGTTGACTCAACCCGCGTGGCAGCCCCGCCCCAATTCGATGTCAGCCAGGCGATCATCTATGAACTCCACGTCCGCGATTTCACCATCGATCCGGCCTCCGGAGTCAAGAACAAGGGCAAGTATCTGGGGTTCACTGAAGCCGGCACCACCATGCCGGGCGATTCGACTATCAAAACCGGTCTTGACCATCTCCAAGAGCTGGGCGTCAATGTCGTCCACATCATGCCTATTCAGGACTTCGAGAATGACGAATCAAAGGACACCTATAACTGGGGCTACATGCCCGTCCACTTCGATTCGCCGGACGGCTGGTACGCCACCCAGAAGTACAACGCGAGCCGCGTCGAGGAGTTCAAGCGCTTGGTGGATGCCCTTCACAAAAAGGGCATCAAGGTGGTAATGGACGTGGTTTACAATCATACGGCAGAGGCTCGTCCCAGCAAGGTCTTCAGTTTCGAGGGCCTGGTGCCGGGTTACTACTACCGTCTCAAGGACGACGGCACTTACTGGAACGGCTCGGGCACCGGTAACGAGACCCGTTCGGAAGCCCCCATGATGCGCAAGTTCATCCTGGATTCGGTCAAATACTGGGTCGAGACCTACGGTGTCGACGGCTTCAGGTTTGACCTGATGGGCCTCATGGACATCGAGACCGCAACCGAGCTGGTGATCGAGCTCAAGGCCATCAAGCCCGACATCATAGTCTACGGGGAGCCCTGGGCAGGTGGCGATACCCCGATCACGCCGCTTGGCAAGGGTTCCCAGCAGGGCAAAGGGTTCGCGGTGTTCGGTGACAACTTCCGGGATGCCATAAAGGGCGGAGTCTTTGATCTCAGCAAGGGCTACGTCCAGGCGGGCATCAACATCGACAAGATCAAGCGCGGCATTGAAGGAAGCATCAATGACTTCACGGCGAGCCCCACGGAAGCCATCAATTATGTGGCGAGCCACGATAACCACACCTTGTGGGATAGACTGGTTGCAACCACTCGCAGCGACCGGGGGGTTACCGATGCCGACAGGAAGCGAATGGACAAGCTGGCCGCAGCCTTGGTGCTGACGTCTCAGGGGATACCCTTCCTGGAAGGCGGCCAGGACCTGCTACGCACCAAGCAGGGCAATAGCAACAGCTACAACGCGCCCGACTCGATCAATGCCATCAGGTGGGAGTGGAAGAAAACCAATTTCGATGTTTTCACCTACTACAAAGGCCTGATTGCTTTGAGGAAAGCGCATCCGGTCTTCCGGATGAAGACCCGGGATGAAGTGCTGGCCAATCTTAAGTTCTTCGACGACCAGCTGGGCATCGCCGTCCCGCCCAAGTGCGTGGGCTACAGGCTCGAGGCTGGGAGCTCAGGTGACGCCTGGGGCCAAGTGCTGGTGCTCTTCAATCCCAATCCCAACGAGGTTACCTTCGCGATTCCTCCGGGCAATTGGACCATCGTTGTCGATGACGATGAGGCCGGCACCGCGCCCGTCAAGACCGGCCCGAGCGGCGTCTCGGGCAAGCAGGTCCCGGTGCCTCCCATCAGTGCCATGGTGCTTCACTCATGACCTGCCGCTCCCTTGTGCCGCTCGCCCTGGGACTGGTCGTTCTGGCGGGGCTCCGCAGCCCGGCGGCTGCCGCAGAGATCCAGGTCCCGTTCGACGAGGGCGGCAAGGTCACCGTTATTGACAAGGCTCTCGAGGCCCGGCTCGGGCTCTTTCCCGAGATCGACGGTTTTGAAGAGGCGCGTCTCTTCCAAGTCTCGGATACGACCTTCAGCCTCGAGATCATCTCCCGGTTGGGGGACAAGCTACAGAAAGTGGATCGGTCTCTCTCGCGGGATGACGTGCTCGCCCTCAGGGCCAGGGTGACGGCCGCAATCCGGGCTACGGTTCCGGAGGTAGCTCTCGATCAGAGCGGGCGGAGCGCCTTCCTCATAGGCACGGGCCTGCTTTCGCTGGGCTACTATGGCTGGGCACTCCCCTATGCTCTCCACGCGAAAAGCGGGAGCGCCTACGGCGGCACCTATATGCTGACCAGTGCGGTCGGCTTCTTCGGCCCGTTCTTTCTGACGCGGCACAGATCGGTGACCGATGGCGAGGCCACGATGAGCCTCTACGGGGCGAGCCGCGGCATAGTTCATGGGTGGTGCATGAGCGCTCTCATCGCGGGCGAGGATCGCAGTTGGCGGGACACGGTCACATCCACCATGCTCACCAGCCTTGGGGAATACGCTACCGGGTTCCTTGTGGCCAGGAAGGTTGGGGCCAGCGCGGGGACGGCTGAGGCAGTGAGCGCGGTCGGCGATCTTGGCCTCGGTCTGGGGTGGGGGACTTACTACCTTGCCGATTGGGGAAACGAAAAGCTCGAAGCCGGCGCGATGCTGGCGGGCTCGGGCCTGGGCCTCCTGGGTGGGGGCGTGCTCTCGCGCACGCAGCATTATACGCGCGGCGACGCCTACGTCTTGAGAGCTGTAAGCTCGCTCGGCACATACCTGGGGCTAGCTGCCAGTGCCTCGGTGAGCGACGATGCCAAGGCCGCGGTCGCAAGCTCCATGGCGGGCTCAGTTGCAGGACTTGCCGTGGGGCACAGCCTGCTCCTGGGAAAGGACTTCACAACGGGCCAGGGGGTGGTGATGTATCTGAGCGAGATTGCGGGCGGTCTCTTTGGCGCAGGGCTGCTCGTCATAACGGGGGTTGATACCGATCCGGCATGGCCTTACATGACGGCGTCTTCAGCTGGAGCCCTGGCAGGTTTCTGGGTGACCTACCGCTCCCTCGGAGCCAAAGCTCGAACCCATGGTGAACACTCTTCGCTCCGCCTCGACATCTGCCCGGAGGGAGTGATGGCCCTGGCTTGTTCTCGGGCCCGCGATTCGCGCAACCGGGCATCTGCTGGCCAGATTATGCCCCTCCTCAGCCTGACCTACCGTTTCTGACCTCGGCTCGGTTCAGCCGGTGCTGCCGACATGCGGCCTGTAAACCTCGAGCAGGGCAAGTATTATGGCAGCCAGCACGGGCCCCAGGATGATGCCCACGAGCCCGAAGGCCATGATGCCGCCGATAATGCTGAACAGCAGGATCAATTGGTGCATCTTGGCCCGCTTGCCTATGATAAGGGGCTTCATCACATTGTCCACGTTGCTTATCAGCACCACTCCGAGGGCTGCAAGGATCACGGCTTTCACCCAGCTTCCGGAGATACCCAGGATGATGGCCGCGGGCACATAGATCAGTGAAGGTCCGAGAGGTGGTATCAGCGCGAAGAGCGCCATCACGGCTCCCCACAGAATCGGCGACCTGATGCCCAGAATCCAGAAGATCAGGCCTCCCAGGATGCCCTGGACGAGGGCCACCGCGACGCCACCGTAGATAGTCGCATGGACTACCTCCGTGATTCTGTGACTGAGCGTGGCCTTCAGGTCCTCCGACATGGGCAAGAGCTCGCGGACGCGCCGGACCAAGTGATCCCCGTCACGAAAGAAGTAGAACATCGAGATAAGCGTGAATACGAAGGTGACGATAGCGAGCGATAGGTTGCCTATGAACCTGGAGAGCTGATTTACCAGGAATCTGGAGATCCGGTCAACGTTGGCCAGGATGAAAGACTCTACGTCCAGGGACGAAGTGTCCACTCGGTCGCCAAGCAGTTGCCTGACCTTCTCGTTCCACCCATAGACATGCGGCCTCAAGATGAAGTCGTATCTTCCTGCGCCCAGCGCGGCTTTGAACCTCGGATAGAGGTCCGTCGCTTCGCTAGCCAGCCCGAACGCGAGGAAGACGACTGGCAAGATGATCACTAGCGCTGCCAGGGCGCACATTATCAAGGCCCGCAGGTTGTCCCGCTTGAGGCGCCGCCGCAGACGGTTGTTTATTGGATAGAATACTCCGGAAAGGACGGCACCCCAGATGATCGGCACGAGAAAGGGCTTCATCACTCTGAAGAAGAGGTAAACAGCGATGGTGACAAAAGCCGCGAACAGGATGACAGCTATGTGTTCCCGCCTCATGGCGGAGCAAGCCTAAACCGCGCGGCACGCCTTTTCAAGGGAAACTACATAGACCTTGTCTGGGGGGGGCCGGTGGGCTATCATCTGTGCCGTACCGGAAGGAGCAGAGATCTTGCTCAGGATCGCGCTGGCCCAAGTCAATTTCGTCGTCGGCGACCTAAAGGGCAACCGCGCCAAGATCTTGGCCTGGACCGCGAAGGCCAGGAAGGCCCGCGCCGATATCGTTGCGTTTCCCGAGCTTGCTATCACGGGGTACCCGGCTGAGGATCTCTTGCTGCGGCGGGACTTTCTTGATGATTGCCTCGCGAGCTTGGACGCCATAGCTAAGCGCTCCCGGAGCATATGGGTGGTGGTCGGTCTGCCCAGGCTGGCCAACGGGCTGCGCAATTCAGCAGCCTTCGCAGGCGGCGGCAGGGTGGTCGCGTTCTGCGACAAGGTTCATCTTCCCAACTACGGCGTTTTTGACGAGAAGCGCTACTTCGCGCCATCGGACCATGCGTGCGTCGTCAAGCTTGGTCCGGCGCGGGTAGGGATCAGCATTTGCGAGGACCTCTGGTTCGACGATGTCGCCCGGGCCCAGGCCGGATGCGGCGGGGCGCAAGTCCTCCTTAACATTTCATCGTCACCCTATCATGCCGGGAAGGGTAGTGAACGCGAGGACATCTTCCGAGAGAGGGCGACCGCCAACAACGCCTACGTCGCCTACGTCAACCTTGTCGGCGGGCAGGACGAGCTGGTGTTCGATGGCCACAGCCTGGTGATCGATCCCAGCGGGGACGTGATCGCTCGCGGCCGGCAATTCTGCGAAGACCTCGTGGTGGCGGACCTGGATTACTCCCGGGTGAAAGCCCCTTTGCGGGCTCGATGGGGAGCAGGGACACCGCCTGTCGCCGTCAGGACCTTCGATGCCAAGTCCAGTCCGAAGGCCCACGCTCATGCGATTGAGCCTGCGATCGCGAAGCCCTTGGATCGGTTGGAGGAGATCTACCGGGCGCTGCTTCTGGGCACCCATGACTATGTGAGAAAGAACGGCTTCCGCAAGGTGGTGATAGGCCTGAGTGGCGGCATCGATTCGGCGCTTGTCGCGGCTGTGGCTGCTGACGCCCTGGGACGGGATAGCGTCATCGGCGTATCCATGCCATCGAGGTATTCCTCCCCGGGCAGCATAACTGATGCGCAGGCGCTTGCCAGGAACTTGGGAATCAAGTTCATGAAGCTCGGCATCGAGGAAGCCTTCAAGGCCTATCTGCAGACCCTCGGGAGGGTCTTCAAGGGCCTTCGGCCGAACGTGGCTGAAGAGAACATCCAGGCGCGCATACGTGGCAACATCCTGATGGCCTTGTCCAACAAATTCGGCTGGTTGGTGTTGACCACGGGGAATAAGAGCGAGCTGGCCATGGGCTACTGCACCCTTTACGGCGATCTCGCGGGTGGCTTCGCCATCCTCAAGGATGTGCCCAAGACGCTGGTTTACGAGCTGGCAGCTTACAGGAACACGCTCGGCAAACCGGTGATTCCGCAGGCGGTCTTCACCAAGCCACCCTCGGCGGAGCTTCGCCCCAACCAGAAGGACGAGGACACGCTGCCGCCTTATGCGATCCTGGATCCGGTGCTGGACATGTACGTGGTCCGGGACATGGCCGTCGATGAGATTGTAAGTGCGGGCTATCCGCGGCGGCTGGTGGGACGCGTGGCCCGGCTGGTTGACGGCAATGAGTACAAGCGCCGCCAGGGGCCCCCGGGCATCAGGCTCACCCTCAAGGCCTTCGGCAAGGACCGGAGGATGCCGCTCACCAATCGCTACCGTTAAGGCGGAGCGCGCTACTTCCGGGGCCGCTCTTCCCGGAGCACCCCGCCTTGCTCAAGAATCTGGACCTGACGTCTGACCGGAAGCACTTTGACCAGGGTGGTCTTCTGTTCACCCGGCATGGGCTTGAACTCAATAGAGGTCTTCTCAAGCCGCGTGTGCTCGGGCAAGTCGTCTTCCGAGACCGTGAGCGTCCAGGTTCCCGGGCGCATCTCGTCGAACGCAAATCTCCCATCGATGTCGGTGAAGATCCTCCTGGTCTCGACCCCGTCGGAAAGCTCGAGGAGGATGTTGGGGAGGGCCCGGTCCTCGACGAGATCCCTCTCGTCTGCCGGGGACGGCATGGTCCCTTGGGACCTCAAACGGTAGAGTATCACCTTGCCGCGGAGGCTGGCACCGTGGGTGACGCCGATTTCGACATAAGTCTCTTCACCTCCGGTGACCGACACCGGGATAGGCAGCTTCTGGATAGTTATGCGATCGATTCCGATGCTAGACCTGTCAACTCGGAGATGATAGTCGCCGCTCGGCACCGACGGGAACACGAAGTTGCCCTTGGCGTCGGTGACAGCCGTGGTTCCGTCGAGCCGGAGGACCGCATTCGCAATCGGCAGGTCGGTAATATCGTCATAGACGCGGCCCTTGACCGCTCCGACGTTCTCGCGCTTGGCAATCGGCAACCCGACGGGCACTGAGTACTCGACGGCGAACGCCATCTCGTTGTGCCGGTCTCCGCTGTACCAGGGCCTGTAGTAACCCCGGACCAGGACAATGTTCTTGTTGGCGAGCCGGTGGCTCGCAGTGACATCGAACATGTTGCTCTCCAGACCCCGCCCGTTCCCGTGGTTATTTGATCTGAAGCCCAGGTCGAGCAGCGTGGCCTCTCCTATCCTGAAGGAGCTTGTGAAGCCCGCTGTGAGGTAGCGTTTCTCCGGCTTGGTAGGGGCTCGGCTGGTGTCGTAACTGATATAGAGGCCGTAGGACTGGCGGGTGGTGGGACGGAGGTTGACATTGGCCAGATATCT
>DATKKY010000195.1:0-2723 GCA_035542695.1 bacterium
CGAGGCATCAAAGGGGCGCATAAGGAGGCGAGGTTTTATGGCAAAGATAATCGGCATTGATCTTGGAACGACTAACTCGTGTGTGGCGGTGATGGAAGGCGGGGAGCCTACGGTCATTGCCAACCAGGAAGGCGGCAGGACAACTCCGTCCGTGGTGGCGTTTACCAAGGCGGGAGAGCGGCTGGTCGGGCTGACAGCGAAACGTCAGGCCATCACCAACCCCAAGGACACGGTTTACTCCATCAAGCGCTTCATGGGCCGGAAGTACGACGAAGTTCAGCGGGAGATAGCCGAGGTCCCCTACCAAGTGGTCAATGGGCCCAATGGCGACGCCAGGGTCAGCGCAGGCGGCAAGGAGTACTCGCCGCCCGAGATCTCAGCCCTGATCCTCCAGAAGATGAAGCAGACTGCGGAGGACTACCTGGGCGAGAAGATCACTGACGCAGTGATCACCGTCCCAGCTTACTTCAACGACAGTCAGCGGCAGGCGACCAAAGACGCTGGCCGGATTGCCGGCCTCAATGTGCGGCGCATCATCAACGAGCCCACTGCAGCTTCGCTTGCCTACGGTCTTGACAAGAAGAAGGATGAGAAGATTGCGGTCTTCGACCTCGGCGGCGGCACCTTCGATATTTCGATTCTCGAGATCGGCGACGGCGTGTTCGAGGTCAAGTCAACCAACGGGGATACCCACCTGGGCGGCGACGACTTCGACCAGCGCGTGATCGACTGGCTCGCGGACGAGTTCAAGAAGGAGTACGGGATCGATCTCAGGAACGATCCGATGGCACTCCAGCGGCTCAAGGAAGCAGCCGAGCGGGCCAAGTGTGAACTCTCGACCGCCCTGGAGACAGCGATCAACCTGCCGTTCATCACAGCGGATGCCAGCGGTCCCAAGCACCTCAACGTGACGCTGAGCCGCTCCAAGCTGGAGCAGTTGGTCGATGATCTTGTTGAGCGCACCGTCGGGCCGTGCACCCAGGCTTTGAGCGATGCCAAACTGAATCCATCCCAGATCGACGAAGTGATTCTGGTGGGCGGGCAGACCCGCATGCCCAAGGTCCAGGAAGTGGTCAAGAAACTGTTCGGCAAGGAGCCGCACAAGGGCGTCAATCCCGATGAGGTGGTCGCGGTCGGCGCAGCTATCCAGGGCGGAGTGCTGGGCGGCGAGGTCAGAGACATCCTGCTCTTGGACGTGACGCCGCTTTCGCTTGGGATTGAGACCAAGGGTGGCATCTTCACCAAGCTGATTGACCGGAACACCACGATTCCGACGAGGAAGTCCGAGATCTTCACCACCGCGGACGACAACCAGCCGGGTGTGGAGATTCACGTGCTGCAGGGCGAGCGCGAGATGGCGATGTACAACAAGTCGATAGGCAAGTTCCATCTCGATGGGCTTCCGCCTGCTCCGCGGGGAATTCCTCAGATCGAAGTGACCTTTGATATCGATGCCAACGGCATCCTCAACGTGTCGGCCAAGGATCTTGCCACCAGCAAGACCCAGTCGATCCGCATTGAAGCCTCGAGCGGCCTGACCGAGCAGGAGATCAAGAAGATGGTCAAAGACGGTGAGGCGAATCAGGCTGACGACCGGCGCAGGCGGGACGAAGCTGATGCCCGCAACAAGGCCGACAATCTTGTCTATGAGACGGAGAAGAATCTCAAGGAAATGGGAGACAAGATTCCTGCGGACGACCGCGGCAAGATAGAGGCTGCCATCGGTCGGGTCAAGGAAGCCCTCAAGGGGTCGGACACGGGTGAGGTGAAATCCGCGACCGAGGCCCTTATGACGGTGTGGGGCAACGTGGCCAAGCTGCTCTATGAGCAAGCCTCTGCCGGGCGAGCGGGAGGCGCGGGTGGTGCTGGCGCTCCCGGTGGCGCAGGGCCAGTCGGGGGGCAGTCCGGTGGCCGGGGCAAGGCCCAGGGCAAGCAAGAGGGGCAGGGTGGAGACGAAGCCGTGGATGCGGACTACGAGGTGGTAGAGTAGCCTGGAGGGGTGGCATGAGCGAGTGCCCGACTTGCGGCCGAAGGCTGCGGGGAAATGTCTGTCCTTACTGCGATGAAGAAGTGCTTAATAGTGGCGAGGTCGAGGATCTTGGGGCGTCAGGTGAGGACCTGGTGGAGGTCTTTCATAGCCGTACTCAGGCCCAGGCCGACTTCATAACCAGCCTCCTGGAGTCGGAAGGCATACCCACCTTCCAGGCGCCGGGAGGCGCGGCGGGGGCCGGCAAGGTCGCCGGCGGCCGGGGACGGGGTATCTCGGTGCAGGTCGCGGAAGAGGACGTTGACCGAGCTCGCGACGTGATCGAGTCAGCCAAGGATGATCTAGAGGCTGCCGACAACTAGCGGTGCGTGGCCGGGCCTCGCCACTCTCACTTCTGCTTGGTCGATGGTGGTACCGGCGGCGGCTCCTGCTGTGGAAGCTCGACGGGCGGCGCTCCCGACGTGGTCGGCTCCTTGACTTCAGTGTTGACCGAGGTGCGCTGGAACGACCTGTTCAAGCTGAAGACAAATGGCATCACCACCGTGGCTTTTACAGGCGCGTTCTTGTACATTGCCGGCGCGAACACGCTCCTGCCGACGGCCGCAACGGCGCGCTCGGTAAGAACCGGGTGCGGCGATTCCATCACCTGGATCCCACCCACCTTGCCGGTCTCCAGCACCAACACCTTGAGCACCACCCGGCCTTCCGCGCCCACTTCGCGCGCTCCGTCCGGATA
>DATKKY010000196.1:0-6113 GCA_035542695.1 bacterium
GATCGCAACGGGCAGCTTCGGCGCCGGCTTGGTCGTGGACAAGGACAAGGATGAGCGGCGCCTCAATGACTTCCAGGCCTGTTATGTGGAGAAGACCTGGGGCCGGAGTACGGTGACCGTCGGCAACTTCCTGGTGACTTCAGGGCACGGCCTCGTGTTCTCCGATGCCTACGGTGAATCCCCCTCGACCGCCGATCCTTGGAGAATCGGGCGTGGCGCCTTCGGCGTCAGGACGTCGACCGCGGCCCGCGAGAACTCGTTTTTGAGAGGAGCGGCGGTCGCGCTGGCCGGCAAGGCTTGGGATCTCTGCGTCGTGGGCTCCAGCGCCGACTTCGATGTTGCCTTGGATGCGGGCGGCCGGGTCACATCGCTCAACGAGGCCGGCACCCATGTGACGGCGTCCGAAGTGAAGGGCCGCGATGCCCTCCGCGAGGACCTGGCGGGCTTGGTCTGCCGGGCGAGACACGCGGGCCTCCGGGCAACAGCCAGCCTGGAGGCGGCGCGCCTGAGCCGGGCCTTCGCCTTCGATGTTCTCGACTGGCCAGCTCACGCGACCCGCATCGCTGGTGGTCTGGACCTCGCGTACGAGCAAGATGACGCTGTGGTGTTTGGCGAGGGAGCGCTTGGAGCCAAGGGCAGTGCCGCCCTCGCCGGGCTCGCCGTTCGCCGACCCCACACCGACGTCCTCCTCGTCGGCCGCCGCTACGCCCCGGAGTACGCGAGCCTTCACTCAGCGCCGTTTGCCTTCTACTCGGGGCTCGGCAAGGGAGAGCGCGGCCTCTTCACCTTGATCAAGTTCAAGCCGGCGGCGAACGGCGAATTAGCGATATCCACCGATGTCCACCAGGAGCTCCGAGCCGATGGCGCCTTGCGGCCTCACGGCTCGGAGACCAATCTTGATCTTGCCATCGATTCAGGTCCCTTCACCTTAGCGCTGGGCGAGAAGCTCGCCGCGAGCGAGGATCCGCCGTCTGCTAGCGCGGCGCTCCGGGACTCCGTCGGCACCGAAGAGACGACGCGTCTGCGGAGCCGCCTCGATGTGGGCTACGCGCCTCGCCGGGGCATCAGTTTTCGCGCCAGGTACGAGGCCCTCACTGCAACCGAGGCCGAAGCTGGCGCCACCACCCGGGCAACTTCCGATGTGCTGCGCTTCGATCTCACCCTGGCCGCTTTCAAGCCTTTCAAGTTGGATGCGGGCTGCTACGTCTTCAGCGTCGCCAACTGGGCAGCGAGAATCTACCAGTATGAGGCGGGCGTGCCCTACTACCCGACCCTGGAGCTCCTAAAAAGTGATGGCTCAAGATGGTATGCTGCCGTATCATGGGAGGCAAGACGGCTGGGCAAGCTGGCGGCCAAGTATGGCCGGACGCGTTACCAGGATGGAGAGGGGCATTCCGAAATGCTTGCCAGCTTCTCGCTCAAGATGTGAAGTGACTCCAACCAACGGGGGTCTGATGTCGCCAGGACCACAAGCAAGGGTTCCCCGCATGACGCGGGAACAGGCGGTCACCGAGGCTTCGCGCTGCCTCGTCTGCTACGCCGCGCCATGCGAGGAGGCCTGCCCGGCGTACGTACGCATCACCACTTTCATTCGGCGAATCCGTTTCGGTGATTTTGGGGCTGCTCTGAGGAAGATCGTCGAAGACAACGTGCTGGCCGGCACCTGTGGCATGACTTGCCCCAAGGACCTGCAGTGCGAGCAGGCTTGTGTCCTCGGCGCCATAGGCAAGCCCATCGCCATAAGAGATCTCCAACTGGCAGCCCATCTCTACGGCTTCAGCGGGCTCGCGTCGGTTCCGCGGCCGGGTGCTGCCCGGGTCGCTGTGATCGGCGGGGGTCCGGCGGGGTTGGCCTGCGCCCATTACCTCAAGAAGCTGGGCCTGGGCGCGGTGATATACGACCGGGCCGATCGCTTGGGTGGGATGTTGACTCGCGGCATCCCCGAATACCGTATTGCGACGGAGGTCGCCGAGCGGGAGATAGGCTTCGTGACCGATGGCCTCCAGGTGACGAGATCGGCCGGAGCTCGGGACCTCAGCCTCGCCGGGCTCAAGCAGCAGGGTTTCGATGCGGTCTTCCTGGCGACCGGGCTTTGGGAATCACGCTTGCCCCAGGTCGAAGGCCGAGACCTCCCGGGCGTTTACGATGGATCGGCCTTGCTGGCAGACCTTGCCGAGGGAAGAGCAGTGCTTCCGGCCGAAGGCAGCCGCGTGGCCGTGGTCGGTGGTGGCAACACCGCTTGCGACGTTGCGCTCTCGCTCAAGCTCCGTGTCGGAGGTGACGTGACGGTGTACTATCGGCGAACCCGGGATGAGATGCCGGCCTTCACTCATGAGATAAACGATGCCCTGGTGAACGGGGTTAAGTTTGAATATCTGGTCTCTCCCGTGGCGGTTGAGGGCAAGGCCAGAGTCCTGGGGCTCAGGCTGGTGAGGAACCGCCTGGGCGAGCCTGACAGATCGGGCCGCAAGCGGCCGGTCCCGATCGAGGGGAGCGAGTTCAAGGTCGCTTGCGACGCCGTGGTCTTTGCGGCTGGCGGCGGGCCTGATGCCGGCTGGTTGGAACGGGCCTTCGGAGTCGCGCCCGGAGAGGCGGGACGGATCCCGGTTGACATGGCAACCCTGGCCACCGCTGTCCCTGGGGTCTTCGCCGGAGGTGATCTGGTCCGCGAGAAGGGACTGGTGGTCGAGGCCGTGAGGGATGGGCGGATAGCAGCCTCATCGATAGCCGATTACCTCGGGGAGCACAAGTGATGAGCCTTGCGATTGAGTTCTGTGGAGTGAAGTTTCCCGATCCCTTCACGCTGGCAGCAAGCCCCTCGACGGGCACCGGTGAGATGGTCGAACGTGCCTTCGACCATGGCTGGACTTCGGCGGTTCTCAAGACGATGGCAGTCGAGCGGGAAGATGTCCAGCTGGTGTATCCGATGATCGCAGGCCTGGACTGCCAGGACAAGCGGCTCTTCGGCATGGAGAACATCGATTTGATCTCTGACCGCCCCCTCAAGGACTGGGAGGCAGATATAAAGCGCCTCAAGCAGCGGTACCCCGCAGCCGTCGTCATCGCGAGCATCATGGCTGCGAGCCAGGCCGATTGGCAGGAAGCGGCGCGGCGGGTCGAGGGCGCGGGTGCAGACCTGGTCGAGTGCAGTTTCTCCTGCCCGCACGGCATGCCCGAGCGGGGGATGGGTGCTGCGATCGGCCAGGATCCCGAGCTGACCGAGCGCACCGCGACCTGGGTGCGCGAAGCGGTCAAGGTGCCCGTGGTGATCAAGCTGACCCCTAACGTCACCGACATCGTCGCCATTGCCATGGCTGTGAAGCGAAGCGGGTGCGCCGGCGTCTGCGCCATCAACACCGTCAAGGGCCTGATAGGCGTCGACGTCGAGACCTTGCGCCCTATTCCCTCAGTCGCTGGTTTCTCAACCTACGGTGGTTATTCGGGGGCAGCGGTCAAACCGGTTGCGCTCAAGTGCGTAGCTGAGATAGCCAAGGCCGTGGACATTCAGATCTCCGGCGTCGGAGGGATTTACACCTGGCAGGATGCGGTCGAGTTCCTGGCCGTGGGCGCTACCAATGTCCAGCTGTGCACCTCGGTGATGTCCCTGGGCTACCGCATAATCGAAGACCTGAAGGAAGGCCTCGAGTTTTACTTGGGAAGGAAGGGGTTCGCCTCGGTCGGCGACGTGGTAGGCCGGGCGCTGCCCTTCATCGCCAAGCATGAGAGTCTTTCGCGGACCTACAAGCCGGTCGCCGAAATCGACCAGGCCAAGTGCTTGAAGGACGACCTGTGTTATGTCGCGTGCCGCGACGGCGGCCACTGGGCGATAGAGCTCGGGGAAGACCGGCTGCCCCGGGTCGATCGTGAGAAGTGTGTGGGCTGCGGCCTGTGCACTTGCGTTTGCCCGGTGAGGGATTGCATCACGCTCAAAGAGCGGAAATGAGGTGCCCGATGAGAGCCTTGGTGGTCGCCGCAATCGCGGTCGCAGGTCTCGTTGTCGGGGCTCCGGGTCCCGGTTGGAGCCAATCCGACTCCGTGCTGGTTGTGGTGCCGCTGGCCGACGTGCTTGAAGGCTCGCACTACGACGCCTGCCGCGGCTTTGTGCTTAGCCGGGACCAGGCGCTGGTGATGCTTGCGGGCGAGGATGCTCACGCACTCGCGGGAACAAGGGCTCTTGAGCAAGGTCTAAGTGCAACTCGTCGCCAGGGCGGCGAGCGGCTCTGGGCGAGCTCCAAGCCGATCCCTGCTGATGTGGCTCTCCAGGCGGGTATCCGCGTCCTTGCCACGGCTGGAGCGACCACGGTGTTCACTGTTCCGCCCGAGGCGGTCTATCGGCTGCTCGAGAAAGGCTACTTCGTCAGCGAGGTTGACTTGAGGCCGCTCGCCGAGTTGAAGCAGCCTCACTTCGGGCGTGACCTCACCCTCAGGCTGCTGGAAGAACGGCCCATGAGTGAGGCCCGGCGCGATTTCATCCACAGCTTGGCGGACTCGGTCAATGCCGACAGCCTGCGCAAGATCATCTACCTCCTCACTTACGATCAGGCCGCCGGCCAGTACCGGTCAAGGTTTGCGGCGAGATACGACCTTGAGGACTACACCGAGCCTTTCATCCTGAATCGCCTGAGCACCCTATGCCCAGCGCCGGCGTGCAGCCTTCGCAGCGATAGCTTCTACGCGGACTTAACGCAATTACCTCAATATAAGGGTGGGGATTCCATCTGGACTAACCTTATCCTGACCAAGCCGGGCGCCAAGACGCGCGCCCATTACATAGTATGCGCTCACTACGATGCTATCGGCGTGCGCCAGCCGGGTTGGGACTGGCTGGCCGATCCGGCCCCCGGCGCAGATGACAACGCCACCGGGGTTGCGAGCGTGCTCGAATGCGCGAGGCTCCTCTCCGGTCTCAACCTCGACGTGGGCGTCACCTTCATCGCTTTCTCCGGGGAGGAGCTGGGTCTCCAGGGCAGCCGCGCCTATTCCAATGCCCTTGTTCCCGCCGACTCGGTGCTGGGCGTGATCGATCTTGACATGCTGGGCTATGTGTCGGGCTTGAAGCGCACCGTCGTCACCTACGACATCCAGTCCAAGTGGTTGTCTGACCTCATAACTGAGACGGCTGACGCTCTGGAGCCCGCGATCGTCACCATATCTCGTGACGAGACCGGAGTCGCCCGGAGCGACCAGGCTTCCTTCTGGCGGGTCCACATCCCGGGCGTGATGCTCTCGGATCCGACCAACGAGGATGGCGATCCCTTGTATCCTTACTACCACACCCTTGCCGATACGCTTGGCCAGCTTGACATCGACGAGGTGCGCGACAACGCCAAGCTGGTTGTGGCCTACCTTGCGAGGTTCGCTGCGGTTCAAGCCGACACCCTGAGCGATCTCAAACTGACCTCCGGTAGCATGGAATGGAAATGGGTGGGCCGGGGCTATGCCCCGTTTGTTGCCGGGGATTCCCTTACTCTCTTGCTGAGAGCGGTTAACGTGGGCGGCTCGATGAGAGAGCCTCGGCTCTATGATCTCGAGATCCGGCAGGGCGACCGCGCGGCCGGCGCGGTGGTTTACACCGGGACGCGGACGGTCGAGGTAGCTGCGGGCGGCTATGCCGAGGTCACCGCCTCCTGGAAGACATCGGCAGAGGTTTACGGAAACCTGGCTTACACGTGCTCATTTCGCCCGGCAGCCCAGGGGGTCGAAAGCGACACCACCAACAACACCATTCAGTCAACTCTCCAGGTGATGTCCCCATCGCTGGTCTTGCGGGGTCTCCACGTGTTTCCCAATCCCGTGACTGATCCGGCCGGCGCCAAGCTGGCTTTCGAGATCCTTATGCCGGATCTGGACTTCGCAGGACAGCTGGACGTCAGGGTGTTCGACCTCGAAGGCCGCAAGGTGGGCGAGGCTCTGCTGGTCAGGAGCCACACCCGGGACGACGACATCGCGATGGGCAAGAACACGGTTGCCCTAAGCTCGATTCTGGGGGGGGCCTGGGACCTGGCGCCCGGCCTCTACTTCTGCGTTGCCGACCTCGCGCTGGTGGGTGGCAATTCGGCCAGCGCCACATCCAAGTTTGCTGTGGCCCGATAGCACATGCGCGGCCTCTCCGA
>DATKKY010000197.1:0-12952 GCA_035542695.1 bacterium
AACGTGATCGACTTGAGGGACATGACCAAGCGCCTCAAGGAACTGAACGAGATCAAGTCCAACTTCGTGGCTACGGTTTCCCACGAGCTGAGGACGCCGCTGACCTCGATACGCGCCTATGCGGAAACGCTGGCGCGCGACTGGGGCTCGTCCCCTCGCGAGACCGAGCTGGAGTTCCTGGGCATCATCGAGGAAGAAGCCCAGCGGCTCGCCAAGATCGTTGAGGACATGCTGGATCTGTCCCGGATGGAATCAGGCAGGGTGGAAGTCAAGAAGGCTGACATGGACCTCACTAAGGTCTTGAAGGAGGTCAACCAGGTCCTGATGCCGTCAGCGCGCAAGAAGTACCTGCGGCTGGAGCTGCCGCTGGACAGGCCGCCGATCAATCTCTGCGCCGACGAGGGCATGATGAAGCAGCTCTTCCTTAACCTGGTTGGCAACGCGATCAAATTCACGCCCGAGGGCGGGGTTGTGACCATAGGCGTCGATGACCGGGAGTCCACGGTGGAAGTCAGCGTCGAGGACACCGGCATAGGGATTCCGCCGTCCAAGATCCACAGGGTCTTCGACGAGTTCTATCAGGTGGATTCCTCCTCGACCCGGCGGTTCGGCGGTGTCGGCCTGGGGCTGGCGATCGCCAAGAACATCGTCGAGTGGCATGACGGCCGGATATGGGCCGAGAGCGAGACCGGTCACGGCGCCAAGTTCACCGTCAGGCTGCCCAAACGCAAAGCGATCGCCACCACCCGCGCGGGTGTTGCCGACGTTGCCGAGGGATGGCAGTGCGAAAAGCGGATCCCCGAGCTGATCGTGGACATGATTGCCGAGATCATGGGAGCCAAGACCGCGTCTCTGATGCTCGTCAACGAAGAGACCGACGAACTCTTCGTGAGCGCCGCGATGGGGCTGGATGAATCGATCATGAGAACGGTGCACGTCAAGATGGGCGAGAACATCTCCGGCTGGGTCGCCAAGACCGGCAAGCCGCTCCTGATTCGGGACATCGAGGATGATCCCAGGTTCCAGCGTTCCAATCGGCCGCAGTACGAGTCCAATTCGCTTCTGAGCGTGCCGCTGGTGGTCGGCGGCAGGGTGGTCGGTGTGGTCAATGTGACCAACAAGGTGACCCTGCTGCCGTTTACCGAGGACGACGTCGATATCTTGAAGCTGCTCTCCGACCGGGTGACCACCGTCCTGGGCAAGGTCAGGCAGTACGAGGGCATCAAGACCGAGTTCAACTCGATCTGCACCTCCTTGAAAAGCCTGATCGACGCCCGCCGGATCGGCTCCAACAAGCGCGGCGAAGAGTTGACTGGCTGGGTAGTGGAGCTGGCGCAAGGCCTGGGTCTCGAGGAAGGCGACGTGGCGCTCCTGAGGTACGTCTCGAGGATCTACGATGTCGGAATGGTGCGGGTAGGCGAGCGCATTCTCCGCAAGCGGGGCGGGCTTGGCGCGAGCGAGTATGAAAGCGTGAAGCAGCACCCTCGCCAGGGTGTTGACATAGTAGGTCCGATAGAGTTCATGGAACAGGTCAAGCAGGTGATCATGCATCACCATGAGCGATACGATGGCGGGGGGTATCCGGACGGGCTCCGGGGAAGCGAGATTCCGATCGGGGCCAGGATACTCGCGGTGGTGGACGCCTACGGCTCGATGCTCAGCGAGCGGCCTTACCGCCCGGCGATGACCGGCGAGGAGGCAGCACAGGAGCTCCGAAAGTGCAGCGGGAGTCAGTTTGATCCTGCCGTGGTCGACAGATTCATAGAGGTGCTCGGGAAGCACCCAGTCGGGAAGCCGGCGACCGAAGGGGTCGCGGTTCCTCAAAGCACAGACGCCGTAGCGGCAACCTAGCTCGCAACAGGAGGTGACCTCATGCCGAAAGCCAAGGTGTTGGTAGTTGACGACGAGGAGTACATTCAGCACATACTCAATTTCAGTTTTGGCGCCGAGGGCTACGAAGTGGTCACGGCCTCTGATGGTGAAGAGGGCGTGAGCAAAGCCAAGAACGAGAAGCCCGACGTGATCGTGATGGACATTATGATGCCCCGGCTGGACGGCTACGAGGCCTGCAAGCGTCTCAAGGCCGACCCCGAGACCAAGGGCATCCCCGTGATCCTCTTGACTGCGAAGGGGCGGGACGTGGATCGGAAGCTGGGCACTGAAGTCGGGGCCGATGACTACGTGGTCAAGCCTTTTAGCCCGGGCCGACTGATTGAACGGGTCGAAGGCATAATGAAGAGGTAGGATGCCGTCATGCTGGGGCAAGAGGCCTCTAGCTTCCGGGGATCGGCTGTCCACCAGTTCGATCCTCCAGACTTGTCTCGGCTCTTTGCCGAGACCAGGGAAATGCCTGCTGGCTTGGACCTTGACTCGCTCTTGACCAAGCTGGCCCGCGTGATCACCTCCTTCCTCAAGATCTCCGGACTCAGCCTGAAGATGATCGGGGTGAGTGAGGAGGTGCTCTTCGTCAAGCGCGGCGATGACTTCAAGCGGGAGATGGTGTTTGGGAGCCGCCTGCTCGCTCCCGAGGGCTTCGCTGCCGAGGCCCTGGCTGCAGGTCAGCCGTTGGCCTTGACCGACCTGTCACAGGTCCCGGCCTTCACACTGCCATCCTATGTGGCCCGGGAAGGTTTCAAATCCCTGGTTGCCGTCCCGCTGGTTTCGGGCACCCGAGAGATCGGCATGCTGACCATCTATCTGGAGGAACCGTCCGAGGTATCCTCCCAGGTCCTGGCCATCATCTCGGTCGTAGCCGGCGTGACCGCTGCTGCTGTCGAGAATTCGGAACTTGTGCGCCGCATCGAGACCAACTACTTCTCGACCGTCGAAGCTCTGACCGCCGCCATCGAAGCCAAGGACCCGTACACGCGCGGCCACTCCAGGCGGGTGACCCAGTTCGCTCTCTTGTTGGCGGAACGCTTCGGAGTCTCGGGCATAGAGGCGCGGAATCTGCAGTACGGCGCGACCCTTCACGATGTCGGCAAGATAGGCATCCGGGGCCACATACTCAACAAGAAGGGCAGACTGACCCGCGAGGAGTATGAGACCATCAAGCAGCATCCGGTGATCGGCGAGCGCATCATTGAGCCTGTCGATTTCCTGCAGGGCGCCCGGCCGATCGTGAGAAGCCATCACGAGCGTTTCGACGGCACCGGCTACCCCGACGGCTTGCGCGACGAGGAGATACCCTTCCTGGCCAGGGTCGCCGGGATTGCGGACTTCTTCGATGCCCTGACTTCCGACCGGCCCTATCGCACGGCCTTCTCGGTGGACGAGACCAACATGATAATCAAGGAGCGGATAGGCCGGGAGTTCGATCCCCTGGTGGCCAAGGAGTTCCTCGAGATAAGCTCAAGCCTTGTCAAGCCCCACGAAGTTCCGGTTGCCATCCCCTCCTCAAGGGACTTATAATAGCCTCGTTAGGATTGCTTCAAGCCGCGGAGAAGATCGCTCTTGGAAGGAAATTCCGTCGTCGAGGTCGCCGTTCCCATTCCCATTGATACGCCTCTTACCTACCTGGTGCCGCCCGGTCTGGAGGGGCGCCTGAGGCCGGGCATGCGGGTGGTAGTCGAAGTCAAGCGCAAGGTGACCACGGGCTTCGTCGTCGGTGTCGGGAAGGCCACCCGGGCGGGTCGAGACCTTAAGCGGGTGCGGGAGGTGCTGGACCCGGATCCGGTGCTCGGCCCCGAACTGATCCAGCTCGCCGGGTGGATTTCGCAATATTACATAGCCCCGCTGGGCGAGGTGCTGGCAGCCATGTCGCCGCCCGCGCCTAAGCTAAGGCAGGTCTATCGCCTCAAGCGGCACCCCGGGGACCTTGAGCTGGAGATCATCCGGGCAAGCGACCTCCTCAAGTCCCAGATCATTGAGGCTGTCTCCCGAGGGGAGGGAGCACCGCTTGCGACGATCAAGCAGCGGGTCGAGGCAGCCGGGGGAAGTGTGCGTGGCGCGCTCGGAGCGGCAGCCGCCCGACGCGCTATCGGCGAGCTCGTGAAAGAGGGAGTCCTGGCCAGCGAGGTGGTTGCGTCCCGGCGACGGACGAGCCGCGCCCGACCGGAAAGCGCCGGCACCGCGGAAGTCTCGCCGCGAGCTCACCGCTTGACCGGCCCGCAACAGGCAGCGCTCGACGGCATCACCCGAGCGCTCGGCCGGGAGGCCTTCGAGGTCTTTCTGCTCTTCGGCGTGACCGGAAGCGGCAAGACTGAAGTTTACTTGCGGGCGATTGCCGAGACGGTACGGCAGGGCAAGCAGGCGATCTACCTGGCGCCGGAGATTGCGCTCACCCCTCAGATTATGTCCCGGGTCGAGCAGTGGTTCGGCGAGAAGTGCGCCGTGCTCCACAGCAAGCTCTCCGATGGCGAGCGGGCCCGCACCTGGGCCAGGATCAGCGCCGCCGAAGTGGATGTGGTTGTGGGCGCGCGCTCCGCGATCTTTGCCCCTCTGGCGCGGCTGGGCCTGGTGGTGGTGGACGAGGAGCATGAGGCTTCTTACAAGCAGCAGGATTCTCCGCGCTACAATGCGCGCGAGGTGGCGATCATCCGAGCGCGGTCGGCAGGCGCAGTGGTGATCCTGGGCAGCGCCACGCCTACCATCGAGACCTATTACAATGCCGCGAGCGGCAAGTACACGCTCCATGAGCTGCCTGAGCGAATCTCGGGTGGCGCTCTGCCTGAAGTGGCGATTGTCGACATGAGGGCTTCCCGGACGTCCCCTGGCGCGCCCTTCTCGGAAGCTGCCGAACGCCAGATTGGACTTTCGCTGGCCGACCAGGAACAGGTGGTTCTATTTCTTAACCGGAGGGGGTTCTCCAACTACGTCCAGTGCCTTGATTGCGGTTTCGTGCCGCGGTGCCGGAACTGCCAAGTGACCTTGACCTATCACCTGGCGCGCCGCGAGCTGGTCTGCCACTACTGCGACTATCGCGAGCCGGGCTGGGATGCCTGCCCCAAGTGTAAGGGCGCCAACATCGACTACGTGGGTCTGGGCACTCAGAAGATCGAGGACTACGTTTCGAAGCGGTTTCCTCTGGCCGCCTGCGCGCGCTTTGACCGGGATTCCACCCGCAAGAAGGGTTCCAGCGAGGCGCTGCTCGGCGATTTCGCCGACGGCATGGTGCGGATGCTGGTAGGCACGCAGATGCTGGCTAAGGGTCATGACTTCCGGGCGGTCGGCCTGGTGGTCGTCGTGAACGCCGATGTGACTATGAACTTGCCGGACTTCAGGTCCGGCGAGCGCACATTTCAGATCGTAACCCAGGTCGCCGGCCGGGCCGGCCGCGGCGAAATCGCCGGCAAGGTGATCATTCAGACCTTGAATCCCGACCACCACGCGCTCAAGCACGCATGCCGGCATGACTTCAAGAGCTTCTATAACGAGGAGATTGCCCAGCGAGAAGAGCTCTACTATCCGCCCTTTGCGCGGCTGGCGCGGGTGGTCGCCGAATCCAAGAAGGAAGCGCTCGCTCGCGATGCGGCCCGGGAGTTCGTGGCAGTCGCCGAACGGCTCGGCAAGGGGCATCGGGGCAAGATCGAGGTGATGGGGCCTTCCCGGGCGCCCATCTCCAAGGTGAAAAACGTTTACCGATGGCATCTGGTGGTCAAGGGAGACGGACGAGCGGCCCTCTCCAACTTCCTGAGGGCTTGCCTGGATGAGGTCGCTCGGCGCCAGCTGGCTGAGGGCGTCCGGCTCGTCGTCGATGTCGATCCTCAGGTGATGCTGTAGCGACAAATGCCTGGCGATGACAAATGCCGGGCGATCGAGTAAGGTCTCCAGGGGGCACGATTTCGTCGGGCAGACGACTTCATTTTGCGGTTGCCCCGCCAAGGCGAGTGTGTTAGCTTGTCCACGCTTGCCGGCGTAAGGAAGCGCTGGCAGCTCGGCACGAAAACCGGGAGGATCAAATGAAGACATTGAAGATCATTGCTGCGGGCGCGCTCATTGCGTTGGTAGTTGTAGCTCTGGTTGGCTGCGGCGGTGGAACTTCTTCCGTCAATATGAGGAGCGGCAAGGTCTATTTCTATCAGAACAAGGACTACGTCAAAGCTGAGGAGCTCTTCCGCAAGGCTATTGCCGAGGAGCCGACCAACTGGGAAGCCTATTACTTCTTGGGGCTCAGTCTGACCCAGCAGGCCAAGTTCAAAGACGCCGGTGAGGCTTTCGACAAAGCCCATGATCTTGCTCCTGCGGACAAGAAGACCCAGGTGGTGGATACCCAGAAGCAGTACTTCAGCGACCATTTCAAGGCCGGCCGCAGCGCTATGCAGAGCAACAACCTGAAGGAAGCGATCGCTGAGTTCGAAAACGCGGTCGGCGTCTATCCGCACGATGCCAGCGCTTACGTTAACCTGGCATTTGTTCACAGGCAGCTGGGCGAGACCGACGACGCCCTGAATGCCGCAAAGAAGGCTGTCTCGATTGACTCCACCTCGATATATGCCTGGAGTAATCTCGCTGCCATTTACCAGGGCGCCAAGGACGACAAGGCGGCCGCCGAAGCCCTTCAGAAAGTCGTGGACCTGAAGCCGACCGAGAAGGAAGTGCTCTCCGGTGCGCTCTACTCGCTGGGCAATATCCACTACGATGCAAAGGAATATCAGAAAGCGCTTGAGTACTACGACAAGGCTGCCGAAATAAAAGCTGACGACCCCTGGCTGCAGTACCAGATCGGGGTGTCGCACCTGCTGCTCGAGAAATACCCCGAGGCCCTGCCAGCTCTTCAGAAGTGCGCGGACCTCACCAAGAGCAGCACCAGGGAAGATGAAAAGGGGCTGTACCAGGATGCCATGTACAATCTGGGCATCTGCTACATTCAGATGCAGGATTACGACAAGGCCATCTTCACGCTGGAGAGCCTCCTCACCGTCCAGGAGAACGTCGAAATCCATGAAGCGCTCGGTCGGGCTTACAGCAAGAAGGGCATGAAGGACCGGGCGATAGACGAACTGAAGAAGGCGGACGTCTTACGAAACAAATAGTAAGCTTATCTACTTGACAACAGAGATAGCTTGAATTAGGATTGGGTTGTTGTTCGACATTACATTCCCGTAGACCCTAGCTAACAGCATCAATCTGGCTAATGAACACTGGCAGATTCGACAAATGAAAGACTCACCCGAAAAACCACCGGAAGAGCATCAGAATGACAGCAGTCCGAGGGAAGCTGCTCCCTCGTCATCCCAAGAGGTGTTTAGGATGGACATGGCAGAGATGAAGACTAAGACTATCTCCGACCTCCTCAAGGTTGCCAAGGATCTCGACATCCAGGGCGTGGGCGGCCTGAAGAAACAGGAGCTGATCTTCAAGATCCTGGAGGTTCAGACCGAGAAGAACGGCTTGATGTTCTCCCAGGGGGTTCTGGAGATACTCGATGACGGGTACGGCTTCCTCCGCTCGCCTGATTACAGCTACCTGCCTGGGCCTGACGACATTTACGTGTCGCCCTCCCAGATCAAGAAGTTCGACCTGCGAACGGGGGACACGGTCTCGGGCCAGGTCCGCCATCCCAAGGATAACGAGCGCTATTTCGCTCTCCTCAGGGTCGAGGCAGTCAATTTCGAGAACCCCGAAGTCGCCAAAGAGCGGATCTTCTTCGACAACCTGACCCCGCTTTATCCCCAGGAGCGGATCAACGCCGAGTGGGAGCCCAAGGACATCTCCACACGAATCGTCAATCTCTTTACCCCGATCGGCAAGGGCCAGCGCGGACTGATCGTGTCCCCGCCACGAGCCGGCAAGACCATGCTGCTTCAGAGCATCGCCAATGCCACCACAGCCAACCATCCTGATATTGAGCTGATAGTCCTCTTGATAGATGAGCGGCCTGAGGAAGTGACCGACATGGAACGGAGCGTCAAGGGCGAGGTGATCAGTTCCACCTTTGACGAGCCGCCTTCCCGGCACATCCAGGTGGCCAACATGGTGATGGAGAAAGCCAAGCGGCTGGTGGAGCACAAGAAGGACGTGGTAATTCTCCTGGATTCGATCACCCGGCTTGCGCGAGCCAACAACGCCGTGATTCCGCACAGCGGCAAGATCCTCTCCGGCGGTATTGATTCCAACGCGCTCCAGTGGCCCAAGCGTTTCTTCGGCGCTGCCAGGAACATCGAGGAGGGTGGGAGCCTTACCATCATCGCGACCGCGCTGGTTGAGACGGGAAGCCGCATGGACGATGTGATCTTCGAGGAATTCAAGGGCACCGGTAACATGGAATTGGTGCTGGACCGGAAGATCGCGGACCGGAGAATCTTCCCGGCCATAGACCTCAACCGATCGGGTACCCGCAAGGAGGAGCTCTTGCTCGCGCCCGAGGAGTTGAACAAAGTCTGGATCTTGAGGAAGTTCTTGAGCGACAAGAACCCGGTTGAGGCCATGGAGTTCCTGGTGGAGCGGATATCCAAGGTCAAGACCAACAAGCAGTTCTTGAAATCGATGAACGCTTAGGTGTAACATATCGTAGTGCTGCGGGGCGGCCGTTGCCGCCCCGAATTGTAGGTTGTTTGGAAGGAGGCGAGTGAGGTGAAGAAGGGGATTCATCCCAAGTACGTGCGGTCGAGGATAGTGTGCGTCTGTGGCAACGTGATTGAGACAAGATCAACTTCCCCTGAGATCCACGTCGAAATCTGCTCCAGCTGCCATCCGTACTTCACCGGCAAGCAGAAGCTGGTGGACACCGCAGGACGGGTCGAGCGCTTCCGCAGGAAATACGCCAACCGGGAAGAGGGCAAGTAGGACTGCCTGTGGGCGGCTCTCGGGCGTAGCTCGGAGCAGGTGAGCCATTTTGAAACACAAAGACCTCGCGATGGGGGGACAGGCCGTCATCGAAGGCGTGATGATGAAGTCCCCGACCTTGATAGTAACCAGCGTGCGCAAGACCACGGGTGAGATCGTTTCCAAGGTCGAGCCCTATGTATCGGTTACGCGGCGTTACGCTGTTCTTGGCATCCCCGTCCTGAGGGGGGCGGTGATGCTCTTCGAACAGCTCTACCTCGGCATGAAGTCGCTGACCTTTTCGGCCGAAGTGGTCTCGGCGGGCGAGGGCGAGGTCAAGGAGAAGAGGGGCTGGACCACGGCGCTTTGGGCGGCAGTCACGATCATCGTGGCGCTTGGCCTGGGGCTCTTGCTCTTCTTCTATGTGCCGCTGGTCATAGCCGGGCACACCGGAGTCCGAGGAAGCGTGCTCTTCAACCTGGTGGACGGTGCGGTGCGGCTTGCGATCTTCTTCATCTATCTTGCGCTCTTGAATGCCTGGAAGGATATGCGGCGGGTGTTCGAGTACCACGGCGCTGAGCACAAATCAATTCACGCTTACGAGCACGGGGAGCCGCTCGAGGTCGAGAAAGTCAAGAAGTACACCACTCGCCACCCGCGGTGCGGGACCAGTTTTCTCTTGATCGTGATGGTGGTGAGTATAATCGTCTTCATCTTCATGGGGCGGCCGGACAATGTCCGCGAGAGGCTCCTGAGGCTCGTGGTGGTTCCCGTGATTGCCGGCATATCCTACGAGGTCACGCGGCTGGCCGGCAAGCATCGCGAGGGAGCGGTGATGAAGATCATCACGGCCCCCGGGCTGGCGCTCCAGAGGTTCACTACCCGGGAACCAAGCGACGATCAGATTGAAGTGGCGCTCGAGGCTTTGAAGCAGACGGTCGCGGGCGAGGCAGGAGCGTAACATGTGGGAGGCTATCAAGAAGGCTCGTGAGAGGTACGACGAGCTGGGCCTGCTCCTGGCCGATGAGAAAGTGCTCCGCGACAGAAATCTGGTGCTCAAATACTCGAGGGAGCGGAGCGACCTCGAGGACCTGGTGGCCAGGTCAGCCGAGTTCGAGCGGGTTGCCAAATCCTTGGCCGATGCCGAGGAGATTCAGAAATCCTCGGACGACCCGGACCTGGTGGAGCTGGCACGGCAGGAAATCGAAGGTCTGGCGGCAGATCGCGTGCGCCTGGAGGGCGAACTCAAGGAACTCCTGGTTCCGAAGGACCCGGACGATCTCAAGAACACCATCGTGGAGATAAGGGCTGGAACTGGGGGCGAAGAAGCGGCTCTGTTCGCTGCCGATCTCTTCCGGATGTACTCCCGCTATGCCGAGGACCACAAGTGGAGGGTTGATGTCCTGAGCTCCAGCCCGACGGGCGTGGGGGGGTTCAAGGAAATCATCTTCCTGGTCGAAGGCAAGGGGTCTTACGGACGGTTCAAGTACGAAAGCGGCGTTCACCGGGTCCAACGGATTCCGGTCACTGAAGCTTCAGGCCGCATCCATACTTCTGCAGTCACGGTCGCGATCCTCCCGGAGGCCGACGAGATCGACGTGGGCATCAAACCTGAAGAGATCCGGGTTGATGTCTTTAGATCATCGGGGCCAGGGGGCCAGAGCGTCAACACCACCGATTCGGCGGTCCGGGTGACTCACATCCCGACCGGCCTGGTAGTCACTTGCCAGGACGAGAAGTCTCAGCATAAGAACAAAGCCAAGGCCCTGAAGGTCCTGAGGTCCAGGCTCCTGGAGAAGGCCAAGGCGGAGCAAGATGAGGAACGGTCCAGGAACAGGAAGCAGCAGGTCGGCAAGGGCGATCGGAGCGAGAAAATCCGCACTTACAATTTCCCTCAGAGCCGCGTCACCGATCATCGCATTGGCTTGAGCCTGCACAAGCTCGAGCAAGTCCTGGACGGCGATATTGACGAGCTTGTGAATGCCCTGGCCCAGAGCGAAAGCGAGGCCAGGCTCAAGGCGGCAGGCATCTAGATTCCCGGAAGGTCCGCCGTGACCCTTTCCGTTCTGCTTTCATCCACCAGGGAAGCACTCAAGCGCTCGGGGGCCATTCATCCCGATGTCGAAGCCGAGCTAGTCCTTGCCCACGTCCTGGGGGTCAAGCGAGCTCGGCTCTATCTCGAGCCCGGCCGCGAGATCGGTCCGGGGGACCAAGCGCGGGTGGCCGAGATCCTCGAAGGGCGCGCCCGCCACTATCCGCTCCAGTACCTGCTCGGTGAGATCGAATTCATGGGTCTTCCTCTCACAGTGAGGGATGGAATCTTCATCCCGCGGCCCGAGACCGAGATCCTGGTCGAGACCCTGATCAAACTGGGTCGACCTCGCGCCAAGCCGCTTGCTATCCTCGACGTATGCACCGGGTCGGGGGCTATTGCCATATCGCTGGCCAAGTACCTGGAGACCTCGGCGGTGCTTGCAACCGACATATCGCTGGCTGCGATCAAGCTGGCTCGGGAGAATGCCGTCTTGAACCACGTCGAGGCTCGCATCGGCTTTGCCGTGGGCGACGGCCTCGGGCCCATTGCTCGCGGGGGAGCCGGCCGGGCAGGCAGGCCATTCGACATGGTCGTCTCCAATCCGCCCTACATCGCAACCTCGGAGATCGGCGGCCTCCAGGCCGAAGTGCGGGACTTCGAGCCCAGGGCTGCTCTCGACGGTGGCGAGGACGGGCTCCGATTTATCGCGGGAGTAGTGGGGGATATTCCGTCTATACTTGAGGAAGGCGGTATAGTAGCATTTGAGATCGGAGCAAGTCAGGCAGAGGCGGCTGGCGCGCTCTTCGCAGACGCCGGTCTCGCGGTGACCGAAATTGTAAGGGACCTTGCCGGCCGCGACAGGGTTATCATAGGCAGGCGTCGCCCAGGGGCAGGTGCATAGCAGATGGACAAGATCGTCATAAGAGGCGGCCAGAAGCTCAAGGGCACGGTCGCTATCGGCGGTGCCAAGAACGCCGTGCTCCCCATTATGTCCGCGTGCCTCCTGGCCCGCGGGGTATCGGTCGTGACCAACGTGCCGGGCTTGAAGGACGTGGTCACCATGAAATCGGTCCTGGAGCGCCTGGGCGTCAAGGCTGAGCTCAGCGATCACACCCTCACGATTGACACCACGTCGTGGGAGGGGACCGAGGCGCCCTATGATCTGGTCCGGACCATGCGCGCTTCGATTTACGTCTTGGGGCCGCTCCTGGCCGCGCGCGGTAAGGCCAAAGTGTCGCTGCCCGGCGGTTGCGCCTGGGGGCCCCGTCCGGTGGACCTCCACATTCGGGCGATGCAGGAGCTGGGCGCTACGGTCGCGATCGAGCACGGCTACATCATAGCTGAGACGGCCGGCCTCAGAGGCAAGACCATCAAGTTCTCGATTGCCAGCGTGGGCGCCACGGCCAACACCATGATGGCTGCAAGCCTGGCCGATGGCACCACCGTGATCATGAATGCAGCGCGCGAACCCGAGATAACTGCGCTGGCGGAGTTCATCAACAAGATGGGCGGCAAGGTCAGGGGAGCAGGCACCGACACCATCGAGATCGTCGGAGTCAAGAAGCTGCGCGCCGCCGAGTTCGCGACCATTCCCGATCGGATTGAGGCCGGCACTTATTTGATCGCCGGGGCGATCACCGCGGGCAGGATCGAACTGACCGGATGCTCGCCGGAGCACCTCGAGGCTTTGATCCTGAATCTCAGGCAGGCCGGGGTCACCATCGAGACATCTGGCGGCAAGATACGCGTCCGCGGCAAGCGCGACATCTCATCGGTTGACGTTGTCACTTCACCCTATCCGGGCTTTCCGACCGATCTCCAGGCCCAGTACATGGCGCTGATGACCGTGGCCAGGGGCAACTGCGTGATCAGTGAGACCGTCTTCAAGGACCGGTTCACCCACGTGCCCGAGTTGCGCCGCATGGGCGCCGACATCAAGATAGAGAGCAATACCGCGCACGTCGGCTACGTCAAGGGCCTGAGCGGAGCGCCGGTGATGGCTACCGACCTCAGGGCGAGCGCCGCTCTGGTGCTGGCGGGGCTCATAGCCGATGGCGAGACCCACATCTCGCGGGTCTATCACATCGATCGAGGCTACGAGGGCATCGAAAGCAAGCTCGGGGGTCTAGGGGCCCGCATCGAGCGGGTTCCTGAATAAGTCAACCGAGCCTGAGCCCTGAGCCTCGAGGCCCGGCGTCCTCCGGGGACGGT
>DATKKY010000198.1:0-2760 GCA_035542695.1 bacterium
AAGGAAACCCCGGTTCAGGACGTGATGACCAAGGCCGTCTATTGCGTCCCGCCCTGGCGCACCTTGGACGAGTGCATGGCCCTGATGACGGCAAAGCATGTCCGGCACCTCCCGGTGCTGGAGGGCAGCAAGATGGTCGGCCTGATTAGCATCGGCGACGTGGTCAATGCCATCATCTCCGAGCAGGAGTTCGCTATCCAACAGCTCGAGGCCTTTGTGGACGAGGCGTTGAAGGGGCGCAAGGGCCAGGAACAGAAGTAGGCTGCGGTCACGAGCTAAGGGGCGAGCTCAGGGGTGATGAGAAGGGATTCGGGCCTCCCGCCAAGCCACTAGGCGCTTCAAGGCCAGATGGGCGAGCCAGGCCAGGCCTGCCCCGATCGCAATCCCAGCGAGGACATCCGAAGGCCAGTGTACCCCGATGTAAATCCTCGAGAGGGAAACTAGCCCGGCAAATCCAAGGCATACCCAGGGGACCCACTTTCGCCAGAGGAGGCTCAGCAGGACCGCCGAAGCGGTAGCGTTAGCTGCATGGCTCGAGGGAAAACCGAAGGACGTCTTGAAGCCGCCCGCGACCTCTCTCGGAGTCCAAACCCAGTGGCCGTGGTACCACAAGTGGACATTCCCGAGCACTTCGCAGGGTCTCGTCCGTCCGACCAAGGGTTTTAGGACCCCGCTGGTAAGCTGGTCGGACGCGGCCACCAGGGGAATCAGGACAAGTGCCGCCAAGCGCCCCTTGGTGCCGCCGCGAACCAAAAGAGCCAGCAATATGGCCGCTGCCAGGACGCGGAGCACCGTGGAGTTCGTGACCACCGGCATCACCGTGTCGAAGACGGGGTTGGCGATCGCTCGATTGAGTACCCTGAAGGCTGACACGTCGAGCGATGCTCCGCCGGCTGCGACCACCACAACCGCCAAACCTGTCAAAGAAAGCATCTGCCCCGTAGGCTTCAGTTCCACCACCTCGTTGGGAGCAATTCTACCATAGCCCCTCCGCGACCAAGAACCCGAAGCACGTCGCCGCGGACTCAGTCAAGCGGCAACCACTTCCTTTCGGAAGTAGGCGCAATGATGCTGCCGGTGTTCACTCGCTCGTTCAACATCCAGGTCTGCCCGGTCACGGTATCGATCTTGAAAATGCCGCCTCGGGTTGAGAGGACATCCTCGTTGCTAGGGGCCCCCGGACCCGCCACCACGGTATAAGTCCCCGCAGCGATCATGTACCTGCCGATCCCACCCGTGTCTGCCGATTCGACCCTTCGGTCAGTAACTACAAGGGCCGTGACCATGACTGCCACCGCAACAACGAGAATCAAGACCACCGGACCACCCGCTCTTGCCATGCCGCACCTCCTGGCTTGCTCGGCCTTGGTTACCCACTCAGTTGAACCCCCGGCCCTATGGCTCAGTTCCTGTCAGACCGGGCTCCATTACCGTTACCCCGGTCTTGGATGGATTGCCTGTGGGCCATATGATACCATGCCCCTGAGTTATCTAAACGGAGACCTTCGAAGGCCTTAGAGACAGCGCGCAAAACCGAGGAGGAGACTCAAGCCGTGATCAGACACTGGGCAGTCGGACTTCTAGTCACGATGGTGGGACTCGGCCTGGCAGCAAGGGTGATGGGCGATGAGGGCATGTGGCTTCCCCAGGAATTGCCGGCCTGGGTTGTGGACGACATGCATGAGAAGGGATGCATGCTCGGCCCGAATGAAATATGGAACGCCGAGGGCACGGGCATCGCTAATGCGGTGGTGCATCTGGGCGCGACCGGTGCCCTTGTCTCGCCGGACGGTTTGATCCTTACCAATCATCACGTGGCCTTCGGGTCGGTCCAACGCATAAGCACTCCAGAAGACAACTACATCGAGCGCGGGTTCCTGGCCAGGACCCGCGACGACGAAGTGCCGGCTCTGGGCTACACGGCCTATGTGATTGCCAGATCCGAGGACGTGACCAAACAGATCCTCTCGGCGACCCGGCCCGGTATGGCGCCGCTCGCGCGTTACAAGGCCATCGACAGGAAGGTCAAGCAGGTCGAGAAGGCGGCAGAGGCCCGCGAGAAGAAGCACGGCGTCGATGTTTACTGCGAGGTCGCGAGCTTCGCGGGAGCAAGATACGTCCTGTACACCTTCTCCAAGATAAGGGACGTCCGCGTGGTTTATGTGCCTTCCCGGGCGATCGGCGAATACGGCGGCGAGATCGACAACTGGGAGTGGCCGCGCCACGATGGGGACTTCTCTTTCCTGCGAGCCTACGTCGCTCCCGACGGCACACCAGCGGAGTTCTCAAAGGCCAACGTGCCCTACCGGCCCAGACGTTACATCAAGGTTGCTCCCGAAGGCATCAAGGATGGCGAGTTCGCCATGATCATAGGCTTTCCGAGGACTACCCATCGCTACCTCACGTCCTCTGCTCTCGCCGACTACGCCTCATTCGAGTTCCCCCAAGACATAAGGATCTCGAAGCAGATGGTGAGCATCCTGGAGCAAGCGTCCCAGAATGATCCGACAGCCGCGGTCCGAGTGGCGGGGAGGATCAAGAACCTCAACAATTACATTAAGAAAAACACCGGGGTGCTCGAGGGCTTCGAGCGGTACGGCCTCCGGGCGCGGGAGGCCGAGCGCGAAAGCCTGTGGGCCCAAGGGCCGGCGGGCCAAGGGACTCAGGGCGGCAGCTACCGCAGCATCTTGGGCGGCTTCAAGTCCCTCTACCAGGAAAAGAGCAGCTACGCCATGAAGGATGTGCTGCTTGAAAGGGCAA
>DATKKY010000199.1:0-3457 GCA_035542695.1 bacterium
GACTTGCCCCTGGCTTCAGCCGAAATCTACAAGTACTGAAAGTCACATGTTGATCCAAGGAAAAGCCACTTGGCGAGAAAGGCTTCCGCTATGAATGCGGAATAGATATCGGGAAACGCCTTAGCGTCCGAGGACCGCTGGGACAAATTTGTGTCTACTGCTCCGGCATCAGCTGACCCGGATAGCGCGATTGCGAGTTTCCCACTGTCGGGTCTGAGCCAGCGTGCAAAACGTATGCCGGGATCTTCGCCTAATGATGAATGCACAGATCGTGAAGGCGCGCCGGTTTGTGCGTCCTGCTTGTTCGTGTTGCTTGGGTATCATGTGGCGGCGCGCTGGGTTCTCTCTTCTGTCTTCCCAAATCTATCTATATACATATCCCGTCTCTCTCCTATCCCTTCCTGACGCCGCCAACAGCGTAATCTTGCTGCGCGCTGAATTGCCTTGTGACCTCAGACACGGAGTGAGCCCCAGTCAGGGGCTGAAGATGGAACGTTGTCGGAGCGAGCAACTTCCATGGAGAGAAAGCCACGCAATCTCGGCCGAGCGTATCTGGTGAAAGAGCTTGGCAGGCGAGGACTTTCGCGCCGCGATGCGGTGTATATCCTGAGCGTGGTCTTCGATGAGATGAGCCAGGCGCTAAAGCGGGGTGAGGTGGTGGAATTTCCTCCGGGCAGGCTGAGGCGGGTGCTCCGCAGCATGGGCGAACTGGACCGGCCCGCCGACCGTCGGCGATACAAGGTGAAATGGGAGCCGGACGGTGAAGACTGGCTAACGGAAGAGGCGGACGGAGCGTTCGAGCAGGCGCTGAAAGAGGGATGGCATCCTCGTCCTGGATGGTCCGAATCGAGCTCGGAAATCGGTAAATGAGTAGATGACTTCGGAGAACTGTCATGGAATTCCTACCGGATTTAGTGGCAAGTAAGTGAGGAAAGTTGGCAAATAACTCACAGGTCTCTCGTGGAACCCTATAGGGTTCCGCAGCCGAGAGGCATAAATCGTGCCAGAGGTCAGAGGACGATTTCGGTGGCCGACCATTCCAAAGTAACTATGTTTTTGTTACCCGCTTTTGAGCGCCGGATCAGCCCTTTGTGGGGCTGTCGGGCGCGGCGCCTGAGACGAGTTCCAGGACTGACGCCGCCCCAGCCTGATTGCGATCGATCTCTCTCTATCTATATGTAAGCAACACACCCACCGGGCCCAGAGCAGGAAAACACCGGTCGGCCTCGAGCCACTTCAAGCCCTGAGTCCATGGAGGGGGCCCGATAGCATACACCCACTGGTCGAGTTACCCAAAGGCTCGGGCCCCAACTGAGGTCCGGGACCGGCTCGCCGCGCGCGCGGAATTTTATGTGCGCCGAGCGGGGAGGGACCTGGTGTGGTCAGCATGTCGGTCAGCGTGTCCAGGTCCCGGCGATGTTCGACCTCGTCGGGGATGAGCTCGGTTCCAGTGACCCGGCCGATGGCGCCGCGCAGATAGGGCAGCAGGAAGTCATGCAGTGGCCGGTCCCACCGGCGCATGCGTGTGCCCACAGCTTCCTGCTGGATGTACTGGGAGAGAGGTGAACGCTGCTGGGCGAGCTTGGTATGAAAGGGAGTGGGCAGGTAGCGCATGGGGTTCAGTGCGCTTTGGTCACCTTCGAAGAACATCTCTTCGGAGTATTTACCGGGCCTTTGGCGGCGACCGACTTGAGTACATACTCATGTCAGTAACAACAATCCAGCCACCCTTGACGGGATGGCTCACAAGGAGTAATGCTCATATGAGTATGAATCGTTCTTCGCTACACCTCGCGCCCCGCCGTTCCACCCCCAGCCCGCTGGTATGCGCCCGGCTCCTCGGCCAGCACATCCGGGCGGCCCGCCGCAGGGATGGCCGGCCGCTCGAAGAGCTCGCCCCGGGGGCTGGCCTGACTGTAGCCCAATGGGAGGGCATCGAAGCCGGCCAGAGTCCCTGTGCATGGGAGTGCACTGCCTGATGGCCGCGGTGCTTAATCTGGGCCGCTCCTGGACGCCGTACCTGGCGCAGCTATGGTCGGGGACCCAGCCTCTCTAAGCCCTTGGCCTCTGAACTCATAAGCATATAACCTCATCTCCTGAGAGGGGAGGTGAGGAAAATCAAGAAAGCTAAACAGGAAAGGACGAAAAGAATGAATCTGAACGTTCCCATCGAGCTCCACAACACGTTTAAGTCGGTCACCGCTGCTCAGGGCGAGAACATGACCGATGTGCTGCTGGAGTTCATCCGTAACTACGTCGCGAAGCACTCTCCGAAGGGCAGGCGCGCATGACACGCGCCGGCCTTTACCTGCGCGTCAGCACGATCGATCAGCATCCGGAAACCCAGCTGCTTGACCTGCGCCAGATGGCCGCGCAGCGTGGATACGAGATCGTCAAGGAGTACACGGACCGCATCTCCGGCGTGAAGGTCCGGCGGCCAGGGCTGGATGAGTTGATGCGCGATGCCCGCCGCGGCCGCTTCGATGTGGTCATGACCTGGGCTTGCGATCGCATCGCCCGCTCGACCCGGCACCTGCTCGAGACGCTCGACGAGTTGAACCATCTTCATGTAGGGTTCGTCAGCTATCGCGAGCAGATCGACACCGAAGGGCCGCTGGGCAAGGCCCTGATGACGATTATCGGTGCCGTGGCCGAACTGGAGCGCAACTTGATCATCGAGAGAGTTCGCGCCGGCATGCGCCGGGCGCGCCTTGAAGGCCGACAGATCGGACGCAAGCCGCTCGAGCTGGACCGCGACGCGATCCATCAGGATCGCAAGCACGGTCTGAGCCTCGGACAGATCGCCAAGGCCCATCGCATCTCGCGAGCAACCGTCCATCGCGTGCTTCACGCGCACTCTCCGCCGACCGAGCAGCAGGTCGCCTGAGCCTGTTCCACAAGGGTGCTAAAAACCGCCTTCGCAAATCCCACAAAACAAACGGCCGGATCTCACCGATCCGGCCGTTCCATAAGGTGTGGGTTCTGAGACAGCAGGATCCAGTGATTACAACGGCACCTTGATCAATCGGCACTATCAGTGAAGAACGGCAGACTTTCGAGGATCTAATGCATTAGTTTTTCTTGAATTGACTGATTGCCTTAAAGTTAGATCTTGGAGGTCCCCTTGACAGCTGAGGGTATCGCCGTATCCTTGTGAGTACAGAACCATAGGGCCAAACTCCCCCCAATTCGTTTTACACCGAGGACTCTCGCCTCTCGGGCGATGAACGCGGCTATAGCTCTGTCTAGGGGGAAGCAAGATGACCTTCCGAGTGACCCGCAACTCCGCAAACAAGAATCCCCATCATCATTGCGAATCAATTCGATTTGGAGCGACCATTCTATCTCCTCGTCGGCTCGTTCTGTTCGCTGCTCTCATCTTATCCGTAAGCATTGGAACAGGATCCGCCAAGGCACAATCGCCCTGCACGAGTCCGATTGCTGTTAGGCCAATACT
>DATKKY010000200.1:0-6578 GCA_035542695.1 bacterium
AGCTGCGAGATCCCGTTCTCTATGCGGTTGTATGTCCAACCACCCTCGAGTGCGGCATAGTAACTGCACGCGTCGGAGCGTTGGCCGATGCCCAATCGCAGGACATTGTCCTGGTAGTCGTACTGCTGATCGTCCAGCTTGTTCTGGTGGGACCGGGTGAGCCACCCGACGGAGAGGTCAGTGGCTCCGACTCTGGAGTCGAGACGGGTCAGGTACTCCCGCTCGGTGGGAATCGACGTGTGAGTCTTGCTCTGGTCGAGATTGTGGCGCTCCTGTTTGACACTGGTCTCCAGCCGTGCCTTCTTTCCCACTTTGAGATCGACCACTCCAGCAATGAACTCCATGTCCCGGAAATAGCCTGGATAATCAGGGTCAGCGTGGATGAACCTGAGAAAGCCGGATGCCCGCTTCTGCATCATTCGGAGTTTCAGGTAGTAGGCGTTGCGGCTGGGATCGGTTCCCAGGCCGGCGGAGTACTCGCCCTCCAGATCGGTGTTCCAGCCAGCGGAGTGCTTGGCTTCCAGGCTGACGATGTTGTCGACCCGCTCATTCTTCCTGAACAAATAGTTGAGGCCCACGCCAGTTGATCTCGTCGCATTCCAATCGAGATAGGTTGCGATCTGTCTCTCCTTGGGCGTGTCCCAGGAGCTCTTGATGGTGTATCCGCCAAGGCTGAACTGCCTGAGATTCACCTTGCCCTCAATGCCGCGGCCGTATCGATGGTTCTCGACCAGCTCTGACACGGAATAGGAGTGATCCCCAAGCAACACCTCGTATCTCGGGGTCGAATAACCGAGATAGTACTCATCGCGTCTGCCGAGCACGCCGATGTTTTGCGCACCGGGGCCCTTGGCCATCACGCTCAGTCGGTTCTTTCCGCCGTCGCCGAAAGTGCCCTCGCCTGAGAACTCCCCCTGCAGGCAAGACTTAGACGATACGTCGCGGCTCGTAATAGCTCGAAGCGTGGCCATCGCTGGAATCCGGGTGAAGCGATCCTCGGCCCCGCTCACCCTCGGGATGACCTCGATGGGGCTCGAGGCGTGGGCCTGGCACTGCCGCTCGCTCGACTCGGCAACAAGGGTTAGATTGTCCCGGAGCACTTTGTTCAGACGAGGATCGGTCTTGAGAGATACGTCGATGCACTTGGTTTCGCTCGGAGAAATCTGGATCTCTCCGCTCTGGAGCACGAAAGGCAGGGCCAGAGCAGTCTGCGTGTGGAGCTTCACAGTTTCATCGGTATTGCCACGGTTAGACACCGCGAACCGGGCCCTCAGCTGCTCGCCTGCGATCACAAAGTCCGGAGTATCAAGCAGCTTGACCTCCAAGCGGGTCACTGGCAAGACGGTGATGGCGATCGCGCACCAATCAACCATTTCGGGATGATCCGCGGGGCTGGCAACGTACGAGACTCGGTACTCGCCTGCCCGGGCGGCATGGGGAATCAGCAGACTTACCAGGCTAGTTGTTTGTTTGTGCGGGCCCAGATGGATCGTTGAATCCCCAGTTACTAACGACCATCCATGTGGCAGCCCGATCTGAGGACTGATCGTGAGGTCAAGCGCCGAGCTGTTGGTGATCAGGAAGAGACAGGTCAAGGTCTTGCGCGGTTCCGCCTCGCGCGGCCCTTCTCCCATCGGGGCCACCTCTATCAGGCTAGACTGCGAAGGCAATAATGCCTTTGCCGGCCGGGCAGATGCCTGCCAAGCCAGAGGCGTCGTCACCAGCACGCAAAGACTAATTGCCAGAAGCGCTATTCTCATCCTGTACACTCAACGAATAAGTTGCTCCGAAGACATCATCCTCGCCGCAATCGGCGATAACGACGGCCTTATAATTGCCTATCTTGAGCTGGCTCAGATCGACTTCGTATCGGACTGAAGTGCCCGGGTAAACGCGGAGGGGTCCGGCTTCGAACTTCCCCACGAAGGCTCCCGTTGTGTCATAAAGCTCGGCCCAGAGGGACGGTCGCAGCCATTGTTCCCCAGTGTTCTCCAGATCCACTCTCAACGTTCTCTTGCCGCTGTCCCACAGAAGCCGGCTGTCGAGGAACTTGATCTTCCTGAGGCCGGTGTCTTCGATTTCAGTCACAATCTGGACCCCAAAGCGAAAGACTTGGTTTATGCCCAAGTTGACTTTGCCGTCATGCTGCCCAGTCATCTCGGGGGACCCCTTGCTGATCACTTCGATCATGATGATGCTCCAGTAGGTACCGGTCAGCTTCGGGTCGTCGGGCACCGCGACCTTGTAGTTCACAACGGCGCCGCCTTGTGGAGGGATCGTTAGCCTGGTTGGTCCGAACTCAATCCAGTTGGCGTTGGAGCGAGGAGTAGTGCCAGGATCGCCGTAGTAATACTTGCCGTCGCAAGTGAAGAGATAGTCGGTCTGATAGACCTTAACCTGTTCGACCTCGTCGCCGGTGTTGCTCACGTAGATGCCACTCTCGTAGGTTTCTCCCGGCCTTGCCTGCTTCTCGTGGGTAAGCCTTCCCCTCACCGACACGCTTGCCCAAGCCGCAGACGGCGTGAGGTCACCCAGGGTCACTAGGCCCGCCGCCAATAGGACCAGCACTGCCCATCCGGCCCCCAGACATCTGGACCGGTTCCGCTTACTGAAAATCATCTCGAGTGGTTTCATCGCATTCTCTCCCTATTCGGTGTCCACCACCGTGTAGTACACGGCCGCTGAATAGGCGTCGGCCGGGACGCCCACGGAGACGCCGGTGATCTCGAGTTGCACGCAGATGCCCGTTCGGTCCCCGCTTCCGCTGAAGAGCTCGCTGAAAGTGTCAGTCACTTCCTGATACGCGTCGCCTCCCGATATGCTTCCAGATCCACTTCCGTCAGACGTCCTCCTCACGTAGAGGTGAAGATTGCTGTTCCAGGATGTATCCGTCTTCTTTATGTCCACCCGCCACGTATCGCTATCGCCGGTGGTGCCAGAGACATCAATCGTGGTCTGGTTGGATGCGCTTTCGTAGGTGCTGACGAGGTTGCTACCCGGACCCGCGGCAAGGTCAGATTCATTTACGGTCTCAGACCACACCCCGTAGACCGAGATGGAAATGCTGGCTAAGGCAGCTCCCGCGCTAGCCAAAACGAGGGCGATTGCACACAATGGCAATAAGATGCCAGTTTTGAGTTTCCTTTCCACACGCTCTCCTTGCGCTTGGAAGGAGCTACATAGCTCCAGTGGAATGTTTCGGCATTTCCTGGGCTCGATTTAGCGTTTTTTGGCCTTTGTTGCGCCCGCGTGTGGACTATTGACCGGGTCCTCAGGGACCGGCTCAAAGCAGGATTTACGGGACCTTGCGGCCACGCTGCCAAGGCCGCAAGGAGCGGGGGTGAAAACACGAAGGCGCCGGCCTGAGGCCGGGAATTGCCCGGTTCTCAGGCGCAGCGCCCAACGGTTGCCGCGGGAAGTGCCCCCACGGCAGTAGGTTGTGCTATGAAGCGTCGGTCAGAGTCAAAGTGACCGTGACGGTCTGATCATCCGACGCATCGAGCTGAGACACGTCGTCGACGCTCAAGGTGTAGTTGAGCTGCGCGCCATCAGTACCGCCCGTGCCCGTAGCACAGCTAGGTATAGCAGTCACAACGTCCTGCGCCACTGCTGACATAGTGATGCCCCCAACCACGCGGCTTCCGCAGCCGGCCGTGACGGCAGTCACTTCGAGCAATAGCGAGGTGCCCGACGGAGCAGCATCTGATCCACCCCACGCCGCCGTGATAGTGCGCCTAGTGGCGCCAGGAACCACGGAAGTGTACTGGGCGTAGGTGGAATTGTCGCTGTCATTCGGTGGGGTCTGACCGCCCGTCCCAGGGGCAACTATGGTCAGGGTGCCCGGATTGCCTGTAACGTCGATCACGCATATGTCGTCGACGTTCAACTGGACAGTCTGATTCGCCGTGTCATCGGCGAAAACCAGACCAGCCAGGCCAAGCGACAGGGCGCATGCCAAGCCAATCGTCCAAAACCTCATGGTCTCGTACCCTCCTTTCCTGCACAGAGCCATGTAGTGAAGCTTCAATGAGGTTTTTCGGCAGCCCGGCCGGGCAGGTTTAGGACTTTCTGCCCCGCGCGGCAAGCCCCCGCGGACGGGGGGGCACCATATGGGACCCGGAAGCATCAGAAGTGGGAGGGGGCTTTTCCCAAGCGGCGACGATTGTTAGTATTAAGGGTGAATTTCGCTGAAAGCTGGGGTCTCTGCGGCCGATCAATAGTCGATAGTTAGGAACATCGTGAGGTGGCCCTGGTTAGACCCTTGGGGAGAGAGAGTAATCTAGTGAGACTTGCATCCGCAGCTCGAAATTGGAACCGAGGTGCGCTTGCTCGCGCCGTAATCATGGCTTTGGCAGTTACGGCCCTGGGAGCGCCGGGAGTTGCCCACGCCTACATAGGCCCGGGTGCCGGTTTTGCTTTCCTGACCTCGTTCCTCGTGCTTTTCGCAACCTTCTTCTTGGCGTTCATCTTCTTTTTGACTTGGCCCATCCGGTACTTGATCAAGCGCCTCAAGCGGCGCGGCCGAACCATATGCGGCGATGTGGACCGGGTGATCATCGTCGGTTTCGATGGTCTCGATCCGGATATCCTCGACGGCATGCTTGCCGCGGGCAAGATGCCTAATATGGCCCGGCTGATCGAACAGGGAAGTTACCGGAGGATGCGAAGCACCTGCCCGCCGATCTCTCCAGTAGCATGGTCATCCTTCTCCACGGGTGTTAACCCGGGGAAGCACAATATCTTCGATTTCCTCGCGCCGGAGCGCAAATCGTATCTATCGAAGCTTTCCTCGGCTGACATAAGGCCACCCACGCGAGTGCTCCCGCTTGGGAAATACCTGATTCCTTTGAACAAGCCGTCTTACCGGTCAATGCGCAAGAGCCGGCCTTTCTGGGAAATCCTGGCCGACCATGAGATCTTCTCCTCGGTGATAAGGGTGCCCATAACTTTCCCGCCCGAGAAGTTCGAAGGCGTGCTCCTGTCTTCGCTGTGCGTGCCTGACCTCAGGGGAACCCAGGGCAGTTTCTCGTACTACACGACCGACCAGGCCTCGCTCGGCAAATTCACCGGCGGCTTCGCCTATGGCTTGAGCGCGGCTGATGGCGGATTTAAGGGAGAGCTGGTCGGCCCGGAGAACATGATGGTCAAGGGGTCGCCGACCCTGAAACGGGCCTTCAGGCTCATTCCCGACGGCGCCGGGCAGGGCACTGGTGACTCCGTGGGAGCAACCCTGGTCTTGGGCAAGAACCGCTACCACCTTGAGCCGGGGAGGCATTCGCCCTGGATACAGGTGGAGTTCTCGGCGGGGCTTGGCGTAAAGGTGAGCGGGGTTGCCCGTTTCATCTTGAAGTCCTTGAAGCCCCAGGTCGAGCTCTATGTCACTCCCATCAACATCGATCCGGAGCGCCCGGCGATGCCGGTCTCTCACCCTCTCTATTACTCGGTCTATTTGGCCAAGCTGCATGGGCCGTTTGCCACGCTTGGCCTCGCTGAAGACACCTGGGCCTTGAACGAGCGCATCATTGATGAAGCCCAGTTCCTCGAGCAGTGCTACCTCATCAACGACGAACGCGAGCGCATGCTCTTTGCCGAGCTCGATCGAGTCAAGAAAGGCGCGGTCGCCTGCGTCTTCGACATAACTGACAGGATTCAGCACATGCTCTGGCGGTACAGTGACGCTAGGCATCCGGCCAACCGTGACAAGGAGAGCACCCTTCACCGGGACGCTTTCGAGAAGCTCTACCTCAAGGTCGATGAGACCGTTGGCAGGTTGGCGTCCCACATCAGCGAACGGAGCCCTCTTATCATCATGTCCGACCATGGCTTCAAGTCTTTCCGGCGGGGCATCAACCTCAACTCTTGGCTTGCCCGCGAGGGATATCTCCACTTGAAGAGCGGGAGCGAGAGCGGCGATTGGTTTGACGGTGTTGATTGGTCGCGGACCAGGGCTTACGCCCTCGGCCTCGGCGGCATCTTCCTGAACCTCAAGGGCCGCGAAAGTCAGGGCATAGTGGAACCTGCTGATGCTCCTAATCTGGTGATTGAGATCAAGGATCTGCTTGATGGCCTCGAGGACCCGGCGACCGGGGAGATCGGGATCAAGCAGGTCTATGATGCTCGCGAGGTCTATTCCGGGCCCTACGTCGCCGACGGGCCTGATCTCATCATTGGTTACAACGCCGGTTACCGCGCGTCGTGGGAGGGAGCGACCGGCAAGATCACGGCCGAGGTTTTCTCGGACAACACCCGCGCGTGGAGCGGCGATCACTGTATCGATCCGGAATGCGTCCCGGCAGTGCTTATCTCCAGTCGCAAGATCTCGACCCCCAACCCGGCGATAATTGATATCGCGCCGTCAGTGCTCAAGCTCTTTGGTGTTGCAGCTCCGCCCTACATGGATGGCACGAACCTCTTCGAGATAGAAGGGAAAGCGAGCGAGAACTCATGATTAGGCTGCCAATCTGGACCGTAATCACGACGGCACTTCTGCTGGTGGCAAGTCTCTTGGTTCTGGGGTTCCCGGCTCTGGCTAAGGACCAGCCCAAGGTGATTGTGCTGGGCTTCGATGGGATGGATCC
>DATKKY010000201.1:0-8413 GCA_035542695.1 bacterium
ATGATTCGGGACACGTTGAGATAGCTCTCAGCCGCCCGCGGCGGCCCGATGCAGACGGTTTCGTCAGCGAACCGGACGTGCAGGGAGTCCCGGTCGGCCTCCGAGTAAACCGCCACCGTGCGGATGCCCATTTCCTTCGAGGCCCTGATCACCCTGAGGGCGATCTCGCCGCGGTTGGCTATGAGGATCTTCTTGAACATGTCTAGGTCATCTCAAATGGAGCCCAAGTGGCATCGGAGCCCGTCTGGATTCCCTTGGCCTTGATCTGCAGCGCCGTCGGGCTCGAGGCAAAGCGCAATGCGTCGTCCAAAGTTATCACGCCCTTATTATACCAAGAAAGCAGCGACTGATCAAAGGATTGCATGCCGTATTCGGTGGTGCTCTCCTCAATCACATTCTTGATCAGGTGCGTCCGGCCGGCATCTGCAAGGTATTCCTTAACAGTTCCAGTCGCGATCATCACTTCCACGGCCGGCACTCTCCCCTGTCCATCCGCCCTCGGGACCAGTCGCATGGAGATAATCGCCTCAAGACACGTCGACATCAGGAATCTGACTTCCTGATGCTGATGGGGCGGGAAGAAGGAGATGATACGGTTGACCGCCTGGGCCGCGTCAATGGTGTGAAGCGTGCTCAGCACCAGGTGACCAGTGTTGGCCGCGGTCAGGGCTATGGACATGGTCAGCTGATCCCGGATCTCGCCCACCAGGATCACGTCGGGGTCCTGCCTGAGGATGTGCCTCAAAGCCACCGGGAAGGAGTCGGTGTCACTGCCAACCTCCCTCTGGCTTATCAGGCTCTTATTATCGCGGTGCAAGAACTCGATCGGGTCCTCGATGGTGATGATGTTGCGCCTGAGGTTGTCATTTATCACCCGGACCATCGCCGCGAGCGTAGTTGACTTGCCCGAGCCGACCGTGCCGGTCACCAGCACCAAGCCTCGATGCCTTAGCGCCAGCTCCCTGACTGCAGGCGGCAGCGCCAAGTCCTCAATGCGGGGCGGGTCAAAGGGAATCAGACGAAACACCATAGCGGTCGAGCCGCGCTGCTTGTAGAAATTGGCCCTGAACCTCGCGAGGCCTGGAACGCCGAAGGCGAAATCGACCTCACTGGTCTCGTCGTACTCCTTCTTCTGGGAAGGCGTCAGTATCTCAGCTGCGGCCTGCTCCATCTGCTCAGCCGTCGGCCGAGCCACGTCAAGCATTGTCAGCTCGCCGTCGACCCTGAGGGTAGGCGGCACTCCCATTTTCAGATGAAGATCGGAAGCTTTGCGTTTGACCAGCTCTTCGAGGAAAGGTGTGAGGAACAAAGGAATCAGCCCTCCTAGGACGGTGAAACCAGGAAGAGAGGCTGACCGTACTCGACCGGCTGGCCGTTCTCAACGAGTACTTTTACCAGTCTTCCGGCGACGCTACTTTCAATTTCGTTCATCAGCTTCATGGCCTCGATGATGCATACCACCTGGCCGGACTGAAGCATCTCGCCCACGTCAACGTAGGGCTTGGCCCCGGGGCTCGGCGCCCGGTAGAAGGTCCCGACCATTGGCGACTTGATCTCAACCAGGTCCTGCTGGGCCTGGGCGGCCTGGGCGGCCACCGTAGCCGCAGGCTTCTCCTCGGCGGGCCGGGGCACTTCAACCACAATCGCCCCGTTGTCTCGCCGCGAGTCAGGATTAGGCCTGGACTTGGTTATCCGGACCTTGGTCCACCACCTGGTGATTTCGATCTCTTCTACATTACTTGATTCGACCAACTGGATCAGGCTCTTGAGAAAAGAAAGCTTCATGGCTAGACCCTCGAGACATAGGCCCTGGTCCGGGTATCAACCCTGACCACGTCGCCTATTCCTATGAAGAACGGAACCTGGACCACCAGCCCAGTCTCGAGCGTTGCAGGCTTGCCTCCGCCCGAAACCGTGTCCCCCTTGACTCCGGGTGCCGTTTCCGCGACTTTAAGGTCCACAAAGGTCGGCAGTTCGACCGCCACAGGTTCATTTTCCCGCATCAGCACCGTAACCAAATCACCCTCTTTTATCATCAGGGATGCTTCTTCAAGCAGCTGCTCCGAAAGGGCCACCTGGTCGTAGGTCTGGCGGTTCATAAAACAGTATTCTTCATCGCCTTTGTAGAGATACTGCATCTCCACCCGGTCCAGGCGCACATCCTTGACCTTCTCGCCAGCATTGAAGGTCCTCTCAATTACCCGCCCGGTGTCCACATTTTTGAGTTTGATCCTCACAAACGCGCCACCCTTGCCGGGCTTGACATGCTGGAACTCCACCACAAAGAACAGGGTCCCGTCGATCTCCAGAACTAGACCACTGCGCAGATCATTGGTTGTCGTCACCGTCATCCGCCTATTTCTATGAGTTCCTTGGGGGCGGCTGACAAGAGCCGGCACCCCTGGGCCTCAATCACCACCAAATCCTCGATCCTTACACCGCCCCACCCCGGAATATATATGCCCGGCTCCACCGTAGCAACCATGCCCACCTCAAGCGGCTCCGTGTTCTTCTGCGACAGGCGCGGCTCCTCGTGGACCTCCAGCCCCACCCCGTGCCCCAAAGAGTGGCCGAACCTCTCCCCGTAACCCTGTGACTCAATATGCTGCCGGGCCAAGCTATCAGCCTCGTTGCCGCGCGTGCCTGCCTTGGTGCCAGCCAGCGCCTTGAGGTTGGCATCCAGCACGATCTGGTAGACTTCCCGCTGCTTGGCCGATGCCTTGCCGACCACCACGGTGCGGGTCAAGTCGGAACAATAGCCGTCAATCGAACCGCCAAAGTCCATCGTCAGGAGGTCACCCTTGGCTATCTTCTTGTCCGTAGGGTGAGCGTGGGGCAACGAAGCCCGCTCCCCCGACGCCACAATGGTCTTGAAAGGAGGGACATCGGTTGATCTGCGCCGGAGCAGGAAATCTATCCTGGCCGCCAGTTCGGTCTCGGACACGCCTGGCTTGACTTCCTTACGGATCTCTCCAAAAACGGTGTCGGCCACCCGCGCGGCCTGCTGCATACTGGCCAGCTCGGCCTGGTCCTTGATCTTCCGCAGACCCTCGACCATCTCCTGAGTGGACACCAGCTCCGCGCGGACCGCCCCCGCCACCTTCTCGAAAGCGCTGTAGGCCAGGTTCTGGCCCTCAAAGCCGATCCTGCCCTCGGCGGCTGAGAGCATCTCACAGGTAGCCGCAAGCACATCCCGCTTGTCTATGATCACCTTGACCTCAGGATAGACCTCTTTTCCAGCCTGTTCCTCATACCGGAAGTCAGTGACCAGGTTGGCCCCATGCGGGCCAATCACCAGCCCAGCAGTCGATCCCGAGAATCCCGAGAGGTACCGGACGTTGAAGATGTTGGAAACGAACATCCAGGCAAGGTTCTTGCGTTCCATCTGCTCGCGCAGCCGACCCAGTCGCGTCACTTACCACCCCCTAGTGGTTTCAAACGAGCTCGGAATTTAGCAGACCCTCCAGGTGATGTCAATATTTATCCCCCCGGAGGTGCGACTCTGGTTAGCGAATAGGTCGTGGGCCAAGGCCGGCAGTCTATTTCTTGCTCTCGAGGTCCTTGAGCTCGGCCTCAAGCCGGTTGATTTCGGAGTGGAGGTACTTGATCTGGCCGTCAAGGTCTACCGGCTCGGGCGTGGATGCCTTGGCTTGCTGACGCGCGTACTCCGAAACGAACCGGGAGACCCTGACCCGGCTGGTCGACTCCTGACCACCCCGTTGGTAACTGACAGCGACCACGTCGCCGGGCTTGGTCTTCTCAAGGGCGCCGAGCAGTGAAGACACCGACGGGATCTTGCCCGGCCCCAGCGCAGTTATGATGTCACCGGGGGCAATGCCCACGGAATCGGCCGGGCTCGGAACCAGCACCTCGGTGACCACAACCCCTTCGACCCTGCGGTTGCCCAGCTGGGTCTTCATGTCATCGGATAGGTCCATCACCCGAACCCCGAGGAAACCTCGCTCCTTGGTCCCGGTCTTGACTATGTCCCGAGCGAGCGCCAAGACCCTTTCTGCAGGCACGGCGACGCTCATGTTGGAGGGCATGCGATCCAGGCCCCGGCTAGCGTAGGCCATGGGGCTTAACGAGATCCTGCCGACCAGGAGCCCGACCACCTCTCCCCTGGCATCTATCACCGGCGCGCCCATATCCCCCGGGTAGATCGCGACTGAGAGCCTGAGGGTCTCCGCCCCCTCCTCTTCGCTCGCAGGCGCCGCTGTGCCGCTCACGACCCCCATGGAGACCGAAGGCAAACTCCCGAAGGCATTGCCAACGACGAAGACCAGCGAACCGGGCGGCAGGGTGCGCCCCCGGCTAAATGTGGCGGGTCGGAGCTCTGCTCCTTCAGCTTTGACCACCGCAAGATCCACTCCGGCGTCCATTCCCAGTACCTTGCCCGTGTACTTGGCGCCATGCCGCGTGGTGATCTCCACTTCGCTGGCTGCGCCGACGATGCTCGCGGTGGTCACAATCAGGCCACCCTGGTCAAAGACCACTCCACAGCCCACGCTTCTGGCCGCCTGCCTCGAACCTAGAGGCCCAGCATAGGCCCCTATTGAGACGACGGACTCTCCAGTCCGGTCAACTAGTCCGGTGATCTCCTTTTCCAGGCCCTCGATGGTCTGGGGCCAGGCAGCCCCGGCACTCAGACCAGCCAGGGCGATCACGCAGCCAATGGCGACAGCTGCTCGCATCTGGCACCTCGCTTCAGTAGATCGGCTGGCTTGTCGAAACCGGCGTCACCGATGGGCCATCCACGTAGTTGTCTCGCACCAGCCCCCTCGGCGGGGCGATCTCCCGAGCCGGGAAGCGGGTGTAAATCGTGTCGGCACCCTCAGTGCGCGTCACAGTCACCATCTGAGACTGATAGGGTATTTCTCGCATCACGAAGTTCTGCTTGGCTCCGGCCGAAGGGACTATGCCTTCATAGCCGGTGCCCTGGGATGTCGAGGCCGGGCTCACCGCAGTCTGCTGGCTCACCATAAGCCCCGGAGCGATAGCGTTGTGAAGCATGTACAACCCACCGAACAGAGCCAGCACGAATGCGGCGGCCGAGGCGGCCACCAGCCTGGTATTGCGCCGCACCAGGGCCGTGACCGCTTCGAGCCAGGTAACCTGTCGGCGGGCTTCCCAAGCGTCGATCCTCTGGCAGAGCCGATCCTGGAAGTCGGCCCGAGGCTCAATCTCCCCCACCGACTTCAGCGCCCCAAGCGTCTGTCGGACACCTGCCAGCTCCTGCCGGCAGGCCTCGCAGGACCGAACATGCCCATTCAGGGCATCGGCTGTCTCCCGGTCAAGCGTCTCCTCGCACAGCGCCCAGAGCATTGTCCTTGCTTTATCACATTTCATCGTTGTCCTCCATTTGCCCAGGCTTTTCCTGCATGATCGGCGTCAGGATCTCCTTGACCTTCAGCCTTGCCCGGTTGATCCTCGATTTGACCGTTCCCTCAGGAAGATGGAGCATGGCTCCTATCTCCTCGTAACTCAGGTCCTGGATGTCCCTCAAGACTAGCGGGACCCTGAATTTGGCCGGCACTCTGGCGATCGCCCGACGCACATGGAGTGAGATCTCCTTGCGTTCAAGATCACCATCCGGCTTGCTTCTTTCATCGGCAATGTCCACCCGCAACTTGCCTTCGTCCTCACGTTCAGCCATCTCCTCCAGCGAATAAGGCTTGAAACGCCGCCGCCTAAGCTCGTTGCGGCACAAGTTGATGGCAATGGTATAGAGCCACGTCGAGAATTTGGCCATCTCCGTATAGCGCGGCGCACTTTTGTAGGCCCGCAGGAAAGTCTCCTGAGCTATGTCTTCGGCCTGCTCCCGATCGCCCGTTATCTGATACGCTACGTTCACCATCTTCTTGGTGTATCTCCTGACGATTTCATCGAAGGCAGCCCGTTCCCCCCGCCCGACCCGAAGCATGAGGTTCTCATCGGTATCTTCACTCAGTCTGGGCAGGTCGTCTGCCTCATTGCGGGCCATCTCCACCCCCGCTACCTATTCTAACGCGGTGTCCCCAACAAAGTTCCCGGCAGGATTCCCTATATCTGCAAGTCCAATCTGATCGTACCTGGTGGTCACCACCAGCTCCTGCGGATGGACAATGCACCGGATGGTGCGGGGCAGCTCACCAGGGCCACCCCAGGCAGCCACCCGCCCACTCAGGTCGAGTTTGCCGCTTTTGTCGCTTATTTCCCAACTTTCGACCGAGCGCCGCTCCCGGTTGAGGTCCAGCGTGAGTCCAAGCCCCAGGCAGTTCATCGCCCGGCCCACCATGCACCCATTGGACTCCACCCACCCGACCAGGAGATCACCGCCTCCAACCAGCGAGAGCACCACGGCCCTCAAGGCCGCCGGCCTCAGATTGGCCTTGGCAAGGTCTGCCAAGCTCTTGGAGCCGTAGATCTCGGTCCCGTTGTCATCACTCACTACCGTTAACCGCCCCAGGCCGGGGAGCACTCCAAAGGCGACCTCGGCGTCCAGCTGGACCAGGCCCTGCGGACCGAGCCGGACCCTGAAAGGTACGTCCAGCCGCCGGCCCCGGTACTCCAACCTGATCACACCCTTGCCCTCGACGCCGGTGAGATGCTCCGGGCGCCGGCCGATCCCCTCGAGCATTCGCCGGTCGGTCTCGAGCCAGCTTATCTCCGTGATCCGAGTGCAGCCCGCAGCCTGGACAGCCAGATTCCCCAACATCAGGACCACCAGCAGCCGATGGAGAACACATGAATGCGACATCGATCCTCCTTAAATCAATGAAGCATATTTTCACGCGCGGGGGATTGCAAACGAAAACTGCGAAATCCGAAATCGATTGACAGGGCCATCGCGCCGACAATAATATAAGGTGGAAGGGGAGCTGCAAGATCGAGGTGAGTGAGATGAGACGAACCCTGCTTAGAGCGGTGCTGTGGACTGCGCTTGTTGGTCTCTCCGGCCTGCTGATTGCGGGTTGCTATACGGTGCTGGTTCACCCGCAGGTCGAGATGACCGGTGAGGACAATTCCCCGCGCACGTGTTCCGATTGTCACTCCAGCGCGGACTACTACTATTGGCACTATCCGTATCAATACAATTGGTACGGGATGAGCCCACATTGGAACAGGTACTACAATAATCCGTGGTGGTACGATAACTACTGGTACTGGCGTGACGACGGCAAGGGCGAGACCCCGCAGGCGCCGCCCGCGCATCTGTGGCAGCCGAGGGTTCCGCCTTCGTCTGGCTCCCAACCCGTGAGTAACCCCGGCACGGGCGGCAGTGGCAACGGCAGCGGCAACCCCTCGGGCCAGAGCGGCGACCAGGGTGGCAAGCAGAAGGACAATAGCAGCGGCCATCTGTTCCAGCCGCGCGTGCCTCCCAGCAATCCATCCCCTGACGACACCAAGAAGCCTGATGATTCATCCGACAAGAAGGCGGGGGAACAGAAATGACTAAGGTGACACTGTCATCATGCATGTTGCTCCTTCTCCTAGCGCCCTGGGCCTGGGCGACCACCGGCCAGGAGCCGCATCCTCCGACCAACCTGGAGATACCCTTCCTCGACCGCGAATCGGCCGGCGCCAGGTGGACGGCGATGGGCGGCGCTGCCATGGCCACCGTGGACGATGGCTCATCGATGTCGATCAACCCGGCAGGCCTCGGCAGGATCAGACGGATCGAAGCGCTGGGTACGATCCAGAAGCAGTCGCTGGATGTGGAGGCGAACTGGTTCGGCACCAAGACCACGCGGTCGCTCTCATCTACAGCGCTCAAGGAATTCACTTTCAGCTTTCCCTTCCCGACCTACCGGGGCAGCCTGGTGATGGCCGGCTCGGTCTATAGGCGCAATGTGATTGACGGCTACACCGTGCGGCGGGGCACCGATCCGGATGGCAACATCCCTAACCGTGACAGCGAGGATCGGAACGGGCTGGTGACCGCTTGGAGCGGCGGCATGGCGGTTCAGGTATCACCCGAGGCCTTCGTAGGGTTCGAGGCCCATGGTTTCACCGGGAACTATCAGGAGACCGATACCTGGGGGACCTGGGGCACGTGCAACGACGTTGATTTTTCTTGGAACACTGATATCGGCGGTTATGGCGCGAGCATGGGTGTGCAGTATGAACCCATCCCGCTGGTCGAACTCGGAGCTGTCTTGAGGACGCCGCAACGCATAACGTTGAAGGGCGACATTACCGAACCGGATGGCAGCGTGACTGGCTGTCCTGAGCGGCTATACAGCCTAGACGACGTAGCCACTCTGCCCTATTCGATGGGCGTCGGGGTGGCATTCGCGCCTTCGACTTTCCTGGTCGCTTTTGACCTGACCTACACCGACTGGCACGAGCTCAAGTACCCGGGTCCGACGCGGGACCCTGTCACCGACGAGTACATCTATGATCCGACAACCGACATCAGACTGGGCGTGGA
>DATKKY010000202.1:0-3435 GCA_035542695.1 bacterium
CAAGCGAGGATAGCGCGATAATCCAGTCACCGGATGCCAAGGCGGATTCTGGTCTGGCCTACCATACCCTGGGCGGCAGAACGGTCTATGGTGGCGGCGGCATCCATCCCGATATCGAGGTCAAGCAGGATGACGTGCCCAAGATAGCTACGGGCCTCGCTAGGCAGGGCCTGGTCTTCGAATTTGCGGTCCACTACGCGGCCACTCACAAGGACGTGGAGGACCAGAATATCAGCAACCATGCTGCCTTGATGAAGGAGTTCCAGGACTTCTTGAAGTCCAAGAACTTCCAGTACACTGACGCCGATTTCGCAGAAGGCCAGGACTTTGTGGATGTGATGCTCCGGTCTGAGATCGCCCGGAAGATCTGGGGCGATGAAGCGGCCTACAAGGTGGCAATCGAGGGTGACACTCAGCTCCAGAGAACCGCTGATCTCCTGAAGAAGGCCGGCTCGCTTTCCGATCTCTTCAAGGAGGCTGTTGAAGCATCGGCGCCCGCAGCGGAACACGCGCCCGCTGGGGCCACAAGGTGATGGCCAAGGCGGCGCTTTTCATAGATTTCGACGGCACCATATCGCCGGTGGACATCTCCAACACCTTCTTTGCCAAGTTCGCGGGCCCGGATGCCAAGACCGCGGTCGATGAATGGAAGCGCGGCCTGATCAGCTCGACCCGGTGCCTTGAGCGCGAGCTTGGGGCCTACCGCGGCGATCTCGAAGCCCTCCGGGCTTATGCCCGGAAGCAGACCATTGATGACGGATTCTTCGCGCTAGAGGCCGCCTGCCGGGAGACCGGGGTTGAGATCTTCGTCGTGAGCGACGGTCTGGACTACTACATCGAGCCCTTCCTGGAGGCCCACGGCGCGCACGTCAACTACCGCGCCAACAAGCTAGAGATAAGGAACGGCAAGCCGGTCCTCAGTTTCCCCTACTACCGGGAAACCTGTGGTTCATGTGCCAACTGCAAGTCGAGCCACATCGAGCAGGCGGCTGCGGATGGCAAGTTGATCATCTACGTGGGCGACGGGCTTTCGGACAAGTGCGCCGTCACCAAGGCCGATGTGGTCTTTGCCAAGGGCGAGCTCGCGGCTCACTGCAAGGCTGCTGAGATCGCGCACCTGACCTTCCGAACCCTGCAAGAGGTGGCCGACTACGTCAAGAATTCGCTTGGCGTCTCCCCATGAAACTCGGCTCCACCGAAATAGGTCGGGTCTTGCTTGCGCCCTTGAGCGGAGTTGCTGACTCCCCCTTCAGGCGGCTCTGCAGACAGCTCGGGGCCGAGGCTGTCTTCAGCGAGATGATAAGCGCTATTGGCCTGGCCAAGGCCAACTGGAAGAGCCGGGCGATTCTCAAGTTCCACGATGACGAGCGGCCTATCGGCGTCCAGCTGTTTGGGCGTGATCCTGCTTACATGGGCGTAGCCTCCAGGCTCGCGAGCGAGGCGCTTCCCGACTTCATTGACATCAATTTGTCTTGTCCGGCCGCCAAGATCGTCTCGCGAGGAGCCGGGGCCGCTCTCCTGAGGGAGCCGGAGTTGATCGGGCCGATCGCCCGGGCCGTCATTTCGGGGACCAGGCTCCCGGTGACCGCCAAGATCCGCATCGGCTGGGACCGGGCAAACCTAAATGCGGTCGAGGTCTCGCGGGCGCTTGAGGATGCCGGGGTATCAGCCATCAGCATCCACGGCAGGACCTGGGAGCAAGGGTTTCGGGAACGCGCCTCGTGGGAGGAAGTTGCCCGGGTCAAGCAAGCGGTCAGCGTCCCGGTCATCTTGAGCGGCGACGTCCGCACCTCCCAGGATGCCGAGCGGGCCTTTGCGGAGACGGGCTGCGATGGCCTGATGGTCGGCCGCGGAGCTTTCGGCCGGCCTTGGGTCTTTGCGGCGATCCGTGAGCACCTGCGGGGCGGCAGCTTTGCCGAGCCGGGCTTCGATGAGATGCGCGCCACGCTCTTGAGGCACCTCGATCTGGGAATTGAGGAGTTCGGTGAGCGCATCGCGGTAACGAGATTCCGGAAGCACCTTTTGTGGTATACCAAGGGTGTTCCGGGTGTGGTAGGCTTGAGAGCGCAGATGAGCCTGGTTTCAGCTCGGAGCGACGTGGTCGCGGTGCTGGCGCGACTTGCGGAGCGAGCGGTTGAGGCAACGGGCCGGGTGGACGGTACCGATGGACAAATCTCACATCGAGCGCATTCTGAAGTCAGTCAAGCAGGGCAAGCTAACGACGGACCAAGCGATTGACAGACTGTCCCACTGCTACGAATCGCTTGGATTTGCCAAGGTGGATGTGGCCCGCGAGCTGAGGACGGGCGTCGCCGAGGCTGTCTTCTGCGAGGGCAAGACCCGGGACCAGGTGGTTGCGATCGCGCAGGCGATCTACAAACGGACTGGAGGGCTGCTTGCCACGCGGGCGAGCCGCGAGACCTTTGATGCCGTCGCAAAGGTGATTCCCAGGGCGCGCTACAATGAAGCTGCGCGCCTAGTCACTGCGGGCGGCAGGAAGAAGAGCGGGCGGGGCCGGATTGCGGTCGTGAGCGCGGGCACGTCTGACATTCCCGTCGCTGAGGAAGCTGCGGCAACCTGTGAGTTCCTGGGAAACCGGGTGGAACGTGTCTATGATGTCGGGGTGGCAGGCATTCACAGGCTGTTTGGACACCTCGATGTCTTGAAACAGGCGAGTGTGGTAGTGGTGGCAGCCGGGATGGAGGGGGCGCTGGCCAGCGTGGTCGGAGGCCTGGTGAGTGTGCCGGTCGTTGGAGTCCCCACCAGTGTGGGCTACGGGGCGAGCTTCAAGGGCCTGGCTTCGCTCTTGGGAATGCTCAACTCGTGCGCCCCGGGAGTGACGGTCGTCAACATCGACAACGGGTTCGGTGCCGGTGTGGCCGCCAGCTTGATCAACCGCAAAACCTGAGTAATCACCTGTCGGGGAGCTGGCTTGAAGATCGCGTACTTCGATTGTTTCGCAGGGGCAAGCGGGGACATGATTGTCGCCGCTTTGTTCGATGTAGGGCTGGAGGAGCGGGCCTTCGCCGACGGGCTCCGAACGCTGGGTCTCAAGGATGTTGAGCTTAAGGTAACGGAAGTCGCCAAGCATGGTGTCCGGGCCAAGTCGTTCGGCTTCAGAGCTGGCGGAGGGCCCAGGACCGGCACCTTCGCCGAGATAGCGGAGCTGATCGAAAGGGCTGGGCTTTCGGCGCCGGTCAAGGCGCGCGCTCTGAGGGCATTCGATTACCTGGCGGAAGCCGAAGCGCATATCCATGGCAGGCCCAAGAGCGAAGTGCATTTCCACGAAGTGGGCTCGCTGGATTCCGTGGTGGATGTCGTGGGGGCGTCGCTTGGCCTGGAACTCCTCGGCATCGAGAGCGTGGTTGCTTCGCCGCTGGCCCTCGGCACGGGCGTTGTGCAGTGCGAGCACGGCACGCTGCCGTCGGCGGCGCC
>DATKKY010000203.1:0-18093 GCA_035542695.1 bacterium
CGACAAGTACATGAGCCGGGTCGAAGCCCTGGAGATTCACGGGGATCATTTCATGAACGACATCCCGGAGAACTTCCGCTTCGTGGTGACCCGGCGGCTGCTGAGTCTGCCCTGGGCCTATTGGCGCTTTCCCCGAGGGGCAAAATCGTCGCGGACTCTGTCGGTGTATGGGGGAAGAGAAGCGCTGGACTTCGAGCCGGAGCTGGCGTCGGACCGCAGGTATCAGATCAAGGAGCCGGTCAAGGAACCTGTCTGAGCCGCTCTCGCACAAGCGGGCAGGCCGAGAGCGCAATCCTCCGAAGCCTTTCCAGCATCTCCGGCTATTGCCGGCTGCTATCGGCTGCGCCGCATCGGCCCAACCTTGGGATAAAGGCCTCGATCAGTCCTCGGTGACCTTCAAGACCACGTCGCCCGGCCTCGTTCTTTCCTTGGTCAGAATTCCGACGTCGTCGCCCACCTTGGCCTCGCTGACCGGCTGGTTGTTGACCTGCATGGAGTCGGCCTTCTGCGTGAAGTCCGTCGTGTGCCCGTGAAACTTGATCGTGTCTCCGAGCTTCAGGCCGCCCGCGGTGATCACCACGGCAGCAACGCTAGGCTTTGCAAAGAATTTGACGACCTCGCCAATCTTCACCTCAGCCATGACCAACCTCCTTTGGAGGGAGGATATTACGGCATCCTCCGGAACGTCAATTGAATTGTTGCAGGTCTTGCGCAACCAAATCACGGCTATTACATCTAACTTTACAGGAGGAAGAGAGAACTTCCTCCCCTGTGGTCCTGTGGTAAGGTGGGGTCTCGTGCTGGATAGGAGCGTCCCAGCGAGCTTCCGTGCCAAGCTCGCGACTTGAGGCCCCACCTAATTTATTCTTGTCTTGCAACATGTCGAGACCGCAGGTTAAATCCTCGTATATGGTCGTCAATCTTGAGAAGACCCTCACGCGATTGCTCCCGGTTCCCATGGCGCTGCTGCTGGTCGGGCTCCTGGCCTCGCCCGCAGCTGTCGAGCAGGGAGCAACCTCGGCGTTGGCCAAGCGGGCGGTCTGGGTCACCCGCTGGGCCTGCAAGTCTCCCCAGGACGTGACGGCCCTCTTCTCCAGTCTGGCGGAGCTGGGCGTCAACACAGTTTTCTTTCAGGTGAGAGGCGCCGGCGATGCCTTCTACAAGTCGTCTCTTGAGCCGTGGTCAGAGGTCCTGACTGGGACTCTGGGCAAGGACCCGGGGTGGGATCCTCTCGAAGTTGCCATCACCGAGGGCCACCGCCTGGGGCTCGAGGTTCACGCCTGGGTCAATGTCTTCACCGCTTGGCCGACCAATGATGCGGGGGAGCCTCCGCCGGTGACCCAGCCGATGCATGTCTTTCGCGCTCATCCCGAATGGCTTGTTTGCGACCGCATGCGAAAACCCATGTCCATCAAGAAATCGGAGGCGCGCGACAACTATGCCTTCTTGAGCCCGACCAGTAAGGGTGCCAGAGATTATGTCAAGAAGGTGCTGAGGGAGATCGTCCTCAAGTACGAAGTGGATGGTCTGCACCTTGACTACGTCCGGTTCCCGGATTCGTGCTATTCCTATGATCGCGAGTCACGCCTGGCCTACCTCAAGGATACCTTGCACAAAGAGATACCCTATTCGGAGTGGAGAAGGCAAAAGCTGACCGAGTTCGTTGCGGACTTAAGCCGGTCGGTCAAAAAGATTCGGCCGCGCGCCAAGCTCAGCGCCGCGGTGATGCAGACGATTGATACGGGCCGGAACATCTACTTTCAAGATGGGGTGGAATGGGCGAGGCGCGGGTACGTAGATTTCCTGGTGCCCATGATCTACACGCCCAATCTCAGCTTCTTTGGAACTAGGCTTGAGGCTTACGCCGACTCGGTCGGCGCTTCCCGAGTAGTGGTTGGCATAGGAGCCTACCTGGAGGGCTTCAGTGATAGCACGCTTGTCGCCGAGCTAAGGACGGCAATGGCTTGGCATGTCCAGGGCATCTCGATCTTCAACAGCGATTATGTGCTGCAGCACGCTTCCGTTCTGCCCAGCTACTTAGGCGCAAGGTGAGCTCGTGGCAGATCCGATCTACCTTGGGGTCGAGGGGGGAGGCTCAAAATCTCGGGCTATCGTGGAATGGCGCGGGCAAGTGTCCGCAAAGATCCAGTGGGATGGCTTAAACCCCCACGACCTGGGCCTTAGAGAGTTCGAGGCCAGGCTTCGGTCGCTGGTTGGCCCACTGGTCGGCCCGCTCGTGAGCCGGCCGAAGACGAGGCCGATTCCCATCTATGCCTACTTCGCCCTTGCCGGCGCAGGCAAACCGGCGCTGAGACGAGCCTGCCGTAAGGCCATAGCGAGGGTCCTCAGCCGCTACGCCACCCGTCGGAGCATCAGGGTGGCCACGGACGTCGCCGCACTTGGCGAGAGATATCTTCGAAACCGTCAAGGCATCGTTCTTATAGCGGGAACCGGCAGCATATGCGTGGCGGTCGGTCGCTCTCGCGGGCGAAGGCATTCGGTGAGAGTGGGTGGGAAGGGCGGCAGCCTCGACAAAGGCAGTGGCTATGCGATTGGGTCGCGGCTTGTGGAGCACCTGCTGAGCTTGCCGCAGCGATCGCCCCGGACGAAGCGCTACGGCGTTTCCGTGGCCGCCCTGAGAGCGGTTGCCGCGTGCGGCTGCCGGTCCAGGGTCGCGTCCCTGGCACCGCTGGTGCTGGCAGGCTATCGCCGGGGGGACCGGTTTGCGCAGTCGGTTGCTGAGGAAGCGGTCTCCGATCTGGTGAGAATGGTCGTGAGCGCAGCAGAACGCGCTGGCATTCCCGAGAGATCCACTATCTATCTGGCAGGAGGACTCTTTATGAACGTCGACTTCGAGAAGCTTTTCCGGTTGCGGCTCCGCCGGGTGCTGCCCGGCCTTTCGCCCCGGCTCGCGGTCGGGGAACTGTCAGCCTTGCTCGCCTTGGCCAAGCAGCTCGTGCGGCCCACCGGCGCGTCTCTCAGATAAGCTGCCGGCCGTCCTTTATGAGTTCCTTGCCGTCAATCACCAGCGTGGGCTCTTTGATTATCAGGTCCAGGTGACTGGGCACCGATACCTTCCCACCCATCGAGATGTTGTCGCCAAGGGCGATGTGCACCGTGCCCAACACCTTCTCATCCTCAAGAATGCTCCCGGTGAGCCGGGCCTCGTCATTAGTGCCGATGCCCAGCTCGGCGATGTTCCTCGCTTCCTTGCCGAACTTGGACACCAGGGAGAGCAATTCCTTGGCCGCGCGGCCGCCGGTGATCTTGGTGGCCATACCATCTGCCACTTCAATTACAATCGGCTCCTTCTCGTCAACGATGCCCACCCCGGCGCACGATCCGTCAATTACCATCTTGCCCCTGGCAGTGCCCTCGACCGGCGCAAGGTAAGCCTCGCCAGCCGGCAGGTTTGAGAAACTGCCGGGAGAGATCACGATACCAGTGTCGTCGTGGCAGGTCCGGCCCTCGATTGACATCGTTATGTCGGTCCCGAGTTTGGTCGTAACGCGGGCCGTCTTCTTGCCATTGACCCACTTGGCGACCCGCACGGTTCGCTCTTCGATCTTCTTGTAGTCAGCGCGGAGCGTGCGCTTCATTGAGTCTTCGGTGATGCCGGGCAGGGTCGCTCCCCTGGCTCCGTTGGCGCAGGCCTTGCGCCGGGCATCGGTGTGAGACAGGGAACAGCTGGTCGGTATCACGAAGACATCGCAGTTGTAGAGCAGGGCAGCAACGGCCTTGGGCGGTTCCTCGCCGTTGGTCTGCCGGGGCACGATCTCGCAGAAAATGGCGTCGGCGCCCAGCTCCTTGGCAGTCTCCCAGAAGGCCTGCCCGACCCTCCGCAGGGGCTCGTCACAAATCACCACCACGTTCTCACCCTTCTTGATGGCCATGCAATCTGTCAGAGCAACGCGTGCTGCCTCTTTGAGTTCCTTCATGGTTCACCTCCACTATTTCTTGGTGTCGGAGCGCTTGGCCATACTAGGCCTGAGCGCCAGATAAATTGTCAGGGCTATCGCCGCCGCGAACAGCAGGAGCGACACCGGCGAGCTCTTGAGAACTTCGATCGGCAATCTGGCCTTGCCGGCCTCATTCTTGCCCAGGCCGACCATTGAGAAGGCCAGGATGATGCCCATTACGGCCTCGCCGGCTATCAGGCCCGATCCCAAGAGGACGCCTCGACGCTCAGCTCCCTCTTCGTCTCCATGGCGCGCGGCAATCCGCTTCACGAAAAGACTCGCCAAGCCACCTATTAGAATAGGTACCGACAGGCCGAACGGCAGGTAGATGCCTACGGCCAGAGGCATGACGTGAGCCCGGAAACCAACCTGCCGCCGTCTGAGGATGTCATCGATGACGAGGATAACAATCCCGATCACCACGCCTATCCCTACCATGATCCAGGGCATGGGCTTATCGGTGAACATCGACGTGCTTATGTTGGCGAAGAGCTGAGCCTGAGGGGCGGCCAGCGCCCTCGGCCCGCCGGTGCCTATCCCGTAAGCCTTGAGCAAGAGCGTCAGGACCGGGGCGATCACGATTGCCGGCACGGTCGCTCCGATCACCTCTCCCCACTGCTGGTATCTCGGCGTCGCCCCGACGAAGTAACCCGTTTTCAGGTCCTGCGATATGTCGCCTGCGGACGAGGCCGCGCAGCAGACGACGCCAGCCACTCCCAACGCAGCCAGGATGCCAGTCTGCCCTTTCATGCCCATCAGAAGCAGCACGCCCGAGGCGAACAGGATGGCGCAGATGGTCATGCCGGAGACCGGGCTGTTGGAGCTGCCCACGAGGCCCACCAGGTAGCTGGCGACGGCGACGAAGAAGAAGCTCGCCACTACCATCACTATTGTGGATACGATGGTGACTCCGATCGCGTGGGTAAGATACATATACACGGCGAAAACGCCTGCGATCGAGGCCACGGTCAGGATGATCTGCCATCTCTGGCTCATGTCGGTGTCAGTGCGGATCGGCAGGGCCGCCTCGCCGTGCTTGTGACCGTAAATCGCGGTCGACAGGCTCTTGCTGATCGAGCCCCTCATCCTTACGATGGAGGCCAGACCTCCTACGACCATGGCACCGATGCCCATGAAGCGGATCTGGTTCATCCACACTTGCTTCATACCGTCGACCAGGGTGGTGCCTCCAGCGATGCCGTGGCCTGCTGTGTAAATCGGCATCGCGATGAACCAGGCGATCACTCCGCCGAGAAAGACCAGGATCGCTATGTTGAGTCCCACCACATAACCGATACCGAGCAGCAGCACCGACATGTCGGAACCGAAGTACCAGGCACTCTTCCCAATGCGGAAGGCGCCCTCGGCTGTTTCCTTGACGATCGACACCCCGCCGACCAGCCCCTTGAAGATGGCGCCAATTCCCAGTGCCGAGAAGACATACGCGGCGCCGCTCCCGCCGGTGTCGCCGGCCTCGAGCACTTTAGCGCAGGCGAAGCCCTCGGGATAGACCAGGTTCCTGTCCTCGACGATCAGGTTGCGCCTCAAGGGGATCATGAAGAGGACACCCAGGAGCCCCCCACACATGGCGATCAGGGTCGTAGGCCAGAACTTGAAGCCAGTCCAGACCCCGGTTATGACGAGCGCCGGCACAGTGAATATCACTCCCGCAGCCAGCGATTCGCCCGAAGAGGCGATCGTCTGAACAATGTTGTTCTCGAGGATCGTGCCGCGGCGGAGCACTCCTTTCAGGATGCCCATCGATAGCACCGCAGCAGGGATTGAGGCGGATGCAGTCATGCCCGCATAGAGCCCCGCGTAGGTGTTGGCGGCGGCCATGATCACGGCGAGCACGGTGCCCAGGAGCACGGAGGCGACTGTCCACTCGGGGACGGACTTCTCAGGCGGGATGAAAGGCTTGAAGTTCTCGGCTTCTGCCATGTAAACCTCCCTTGATCACAACCCCACTATCATATGGATTGTGGTGGGAAATGCAACCGAGAACGCGGGCTTCTCAGCGGAGCCTGCCGATTGCTTCTTTCAGGGTTGCCCCGAGCCGCTTGATGCCTTCCCGTATCATGTCAGGCTGGGCATTTGAGAAATTGAGCCTCATGGTGTTGAGGCCCCCGCCGTGAGGGAAGAAGTAAGTGCCCGGCACGAAAGCAACCTTATGCTCGACCGCGGTCTTCAGGAGCTCTCGGGTGTCGATACCCTCCGGGGCGGTCACCCACAGGAAGAGCCCGCCCTGCGGACTGGTCCAGGTGACTCCCTCAGGGAAGCACTGCTCCATGGCATCGGTCATTATGTGGCGCCGCTCGCCGTAGACCTTCCTTATCAACTTGATGTGGCCACCCAAGAAACCTCGCTGGATGACATTGTGGACGACCATTTGAACAAAGGTGCTGGTGTGCAGATCGGTCGCCTGCTTGGCCTGCACCAGTTTCGAAATCAGAGCCTGGGGTCCCACCACCCATCCCAGCCTGAGTCCCGGCGCTAGGATCTTGGAAAACGTGCTCATGTAGATGGTGTTCTCCTTATGCAGGGTCATTATGGCCGGCAACTCCTCGCCCTCGAAGCGCAGTTGGCTGTACGGGTCGTCTTCAATGATCGGGACACCGTACTTGGCTGCAATCTTGACCAGGGCGATCCGCCGCTCCAGCGACAGGGTGACTCCCGCCGGATTGTGGAAATTCGGGAGAACATAGAGAAAGCGGACCTTGTTTCGCTTGAGGATCTCTTCCAGATGGTCGACCTGCATCCCGTCATTGTCGAGCGGCAAGCACTCGATCTTGGGCTCGTAGCTGGCGAAGGCCTGGAGAGCCCCGAGATAGGTCGGGCTGTCGGTGACTATCACGTCTCCCGGATCGATGAAGATCCGCCCGATAAGGTCCAATGCCTGCTGAGAGCCGTTGGTGGGGAAGATGTTCGGAGGTTCGGCTTCGACGCCGTATTGGTGCATTTCCTTGGCGATTTCCTGTCTCAGCGGCAGGAACCCCTCGGTGATGGTGTACTGGAGAGCCTCTTGGCCGGCGGTCCTGAGGACATCAATGCAAGCGGCCTCGACCTCCTTGACAGGGAAGATCTCGGGAGCCGGCAGGCCCCCGGCGAAGGAGATTATGTCAGGCCGCTGGGTAATCTTGAGAATCTCCCGGATCGCTGACGATGTCATCAGGGCGCATCTTAAGCAGAATTTGGCCTGCCAGTCAGTGGCTTCACCGTGAAGCACGGGCTCGGTCCATTTCGCCGGACTCAAATGATTGACCTCCTACCGGTTCTCATTCTGATTAGCAAGATTGGCTCAGCGTACCAACTGAATACCAACTAAAAAGGATATCTTATGCGCGCGGGCAGGGCAAGAGGAATTGGACTGGCAAGTGGGGTGCGGCGGCCGCGCCGGCCTTGATTAGGGCATCAGATAGTCGCGCGGGTTGACGCCCAGGTCCTTGCACGAAAGGGTCTCGACCACCGTGTACGAGAATTGCCCCGTCCCTGGATCAGTCTGTCCCAGGTCGATCAGCCGGCTCTCCGCAACAGGCGTTCCCTTGCTGTCAAGCAGCACCCTCATCGTCGGCCTGTTGGGATCGCCGCTCAGATTGCTTCTCCTGACCACGATCCCGACCTCACCGGTGGCCAGCCTCAAGACCGTGCCTATGGGGAAAACTCCGATAGCGCGCGCGAAAGCCTTGACCAAGATCGGATCGAACTTGGTGCCGGCCTGCGAAACCAAGTAGCGAATCGCTTCGTAAGGGGAGTATACCTTGTTCCGGTACGGCCTCTCGGTGGTCATTGCATCGAAAGTGTCGGCGATCCGGACGATGCGGCTGAAGACATCCAGGGAGCCGTAGGGGGGCACCAGCGGATATCCTGACTGATCCAGGTTCAAATGGTGCTGGAACGCGACCACTAGGGAGTGCAGGATGTGCTCGTTGCACCGCGGCATCCTCGAGAGTCTTCTCACGCCCATCACGGTGTGCTCGCGGATCGCCTTCCATTCGTTGACATCGAGCAGGCCGATCTTGTTGAGAACGTCCTGCGGCACTGAAGTCTTGCCGATATCGTGGAACAGCGCGGCTATGCCCAGCTTGGACAGCTGGCTCCGGTCAAGCCCCAGGCAATGGCCGGTCGCCAGCGAGAAGATGCAGACATTGACGCTGTGGCTGAACGTGTACTCGTCATGATCCTTTATTGCTGCCAGCGCGAGCAGAGATGACTCGTCTTCCAGCAGGATGTCAACCGCGGCCTGCACTGCCCGCTTGGCCTTCCTCATGCTTGCCGCGCCCTGCGAAGTCTGGGATGTAAGGAGCTCCTTCGCCGATCCGAGCGCCGCAAAGAAGGCGCGCTTGGCTCGCTCGGGTTTGGACAGCGATTTAAGCCCCACGGTGTCCAGCTCTCGCTCCACGTGGATGGCCGAGGTGAGGCTCACGTGAGACAGGTTCTCGGCTGCCATCTTCTCGACCACTTCGCCGCCCTTGGCTCCGGCTGCCTCGGCCGACTCCAGGAAACGATAGAAACGGATCGCTTGGTCGCGCGATATTCCCGCCCGAAACGCTATCTTTTCGATCTCAAGCCTCTGGGCTTGTCCCAGGACATACTTGTAAGAGGCGAAGTTGGACACATCGCAGCGCAGCCGTTCGCAGTTCACGAAGATGCAGTCGCGCCAGAACTTGAGCTCCGCGATCGGCTGGTCTATGAAGAGCTCCTTGAGCGTCGCCAAGAAGGCATCGCCGGCTTGGAGCACCGTGGCATTTTCCGGATCGTACATCTTCAGCAGCTTCTGAATCGCCGCGATCTGGCCCAGCAGCAACTTGGCTGCCTGAAGCGACGCTGCACGCCGGGCGTCGTCGGCGTCCGGCCTGGAGATCTTGATTTCAGTTGGAGTCTCAACGGATTCGTTCATCGCGTCTCGCCTTCTTTATGGCGTGCTCGGCCGCCTTACGCAGCCGGCCGGACAGATGCTGGAGCAATTCGTCATCGAAGTAGTCCACCACGTCGGGATGCATCAGGTGCAGAATGTCGATCACTGCGGACTTGGTCTCTTCCAGAGCCTTGCGCAGGCGCCATCCGTGCATGCCCATGACGGCCTCGACCACGTTCTTCTGATCTTCCGAAGAGAGCTTCCGCAGGGCCAACAGCATACTGGTTTTACGGTCCCTTTCCAGCAGGTTGAATTCCTTAGAAGTGAACAGGTTGGCCAGCGTCTGAACGCACCCGCTGCCACCGATCTCGACGATCGAGCCCAGAGCGGTTCTTCTTACCGAAGGATTCTCGTCCTGGAGCAGGGTCTGCGTGACTTCTACGGCAGCCCGGCTCTTGAGCCTGCCGGCAAGCGAAGCAACCTTGGCTCTTATCTTGCTGGACGGGTTGGTGTGCAACCTCATGGCGCAGGCGAGAGCATTTTCGTTGCCTATGGCAGCCAGGGCGTCCAGTATCGCGTCGCTTTCCTCCTCCGATGCAGACTCCGCGCACCGGACAATCTGGGCGGGGTCGCTCTTGGCTATTGAGGCCATCGAAAGCACGATTGTCTGCCGTGCCGACTGCCGAGTGCATCCCGGGAGCATTCCCACAATGGCGGGCAGGGCTGCCGGGCCGAGCTGCGATAGATAGGCCTGACACTGGTCGTGCTGCGCCTCAGTGCCGCCCGAGAGGATCTGCGCGATCACTTTCATGTTGGCCTCGCTGTGGCGAGACTCCACTATCCTTGATCGGGCAGCGAGCACGTCTTCGCTACCGAGGGCGCCGAACTTGGTTGTGATCTCCGATAGCACCTCGGCTGCGGCCCCCAGCTGTCTTGTGGACACGCAGAGATCAAGCAGGCCGACGATGGCGTTCTCGATGTCGAGGCAGGTCTCCTTCGCGTTGGCCACCTCCAGGGTGGATGAAACCACCTGCCAGATGCGCTTGATGAAGAGGTCGTCCTCAATCCCGAGGTTCAGACCCTTGGCTTCCTCGAGATCGCCGGAACTGAGCTCCAGGGCAGGCATAAGCCTCTCAACGTCCTTGGCCACTTCGGTCCACTCAACCATTTCGCCGATTGGGCCGACCGCCTGAAACTCGGGGTCGATGTTTCTGGCGGCCCCGCGCCGCTGCTCGTAATCGGTATCGTAGTCGCTGACCTCGTAGTAGGTTATCGACTGGAGGTCCTTCTCCCACAGGATGGTGACGAAGTCTTCCTCCAGGTTCTCGCACTCGAGGCACTTGGTAAGGGCCTCGAAGAAGGCGATCAGTTCCTCCTCGGTGATTCCGCTGTGGAATGAGATCAGCCGGACGCCATCTCGGTACATCCGGAAAGCCAAGCTCTGGTGCTTGTCCGGGTTGGAGTAAACGGTTGCTCCGTCGAAGACCAGCTCAAACTCCTTGACCACTAGAGTCAATATCTCATGGGCCTCGAGGTACCTCTCCAGCGCCTTCTTGACCTCGGCCAGCGACGAGATGAACATGCGGTTGTTGGGAAGGTAGACCTGGTAGTTCTTGGCGGCTTTGGAGAGCAGAGTCGCGATCTCGCGCACTTCGGCCTCAGCAACAGGCGCGCATCTCTCAGTGTCGGTCATGATTCCCCATCCGGACCGCCGGTCCTGCCTCGTCGGCTGATATCCAGTTGATAGCTATCCCTGGCCAACCATGGGCACGTGATACTCCCAGGCCTTAGTAACTATCGGCATTACGTGGCTCTCTCTTTAACCGGAGGGATAGGTGGAAACTGGAAAGACGGAGTGGACACTGAACGGGCGGGCAAGAACAATGCGGGTTGAGGACTGCGTGAAATTTGGGCCCCATGCCCGGCTCTAATTTTTTATGTTAGAACCTCTCACAGAGCAGCCGCAACCCGCACTGACTTTGCATTGAGTTGGCAAAGCAATTCTGTCGGAAGTGGCGCATTAGTCTGAAAGAAGCTGCCGCTTCTTCATCTTCTGGCCTTCACCGTAGAACATGTTGTCAAGAACGTCCTTCTTGAATCTCCACTGGCCTCCGACTTTGATGCCTGGGACTTTGCCCTTCTTGGCCAGGCGGTAGAGCGTCCACTTCTTAATGTGGAGATACTCTGCCGCGCCTCTGATGTCGAAGATCACATCCATCGAGCCACCTCCTAAGTGCTTGTTTGCAATGTTTGCGCAAAGTGCATTCTCTCAACATCCATCTTTCGGCAACTGGGCGACTAGCTTTAGCACTATTTGCACATCTTCCCGAGAGCGCGTCTCGCCCGATTGACGGGCTCGGGCCGGTTTGGTATAATGGAATATCTCAAGCATGAAGGAGGCGTGATGACACCCTTGAGGATGGTAGGTCTTTTGCTGGTCTTGGCACTGATTGCGCTCCTTAGCTTCTCGGAAGCTTTCGCGGGCTCGATCCCTCAGGCGAGTATGGCGGGTGAGGCAAGGCTGATTGAAATCAGGGCGGCCGATCTCGAGTCTCATCTTGATGCTCTCAAGACGGTTGGGGAGAATGGCACCGTCAAGCTTGCCGGCCGCGAGGAGGATGCTAGCTTCTTCTACGCTTGGGACGCGGCGCTTCACGAGCTGGACGCCAAGGGCGTGCCCTACGAACTTCTGACGACCGACCTGGCGGGACTTGATCTCTACCTGGTCCCCAAGACAGCCGATGTCACCAGCTCGACTCTCCAGGCTATCTCCCGAGTGATCACTGAGGCTGACTCCTATTGCTTGGTAAGCGTGGAACCTGGCAAGGCGGCTGGAGTCCAGGCGCTTCGCGAGAAGCAGCTGCTCCCGGGGCCCTACGAGACAGGCATACCGTTCAAGGTCCTGGAGGCAGCTCCCGCGGCTCCTCGGGCCGAGGCCATGACCTACAACCCGCGCATCCAGGCAATGGTGGATGCCGTGTCCGCCACCAATCTCAACTATCTGCTGAGCGGGCTTTCGGGCGAGCATGCGGTTACAATAGGGGGCTTGCCCTACACCATAAGCACCAGGTACTCGACCACTGACGGTTGCCGACAGGCCGCCCAATGGCTCAAGGAGCAGTTCGAGGCGATGGGCATCCAGGCCGACTATGACTACTTCAACTTCCGGAAGTACATCCAGGCCGTGAGCTTCCCGGTCGACAACCTCAACGGCTGGGCAGTCGCAGGTTCGCTGATCCTGCACACCGACGATGGCGGCCTGGTCTGGGACAAGCTGGAGGATGGGACCGATGCCACGTACAGAAGCGTGTTCATGCTGGATAACCAGACTGGCTGGGCCGTGGGCTCCGATGGCACGATTCTCGTGACTGGCGACGGGTTGACCTGGCAAGCGGTGACCTCTCCGGTCACTAACGATCTTCGGGACGTCCACTTCGCGGACTCGATGACCGGCTATGCCTGCGGAGCGTCAGGAACCATACTCAAGTCAACCAATGGCGGCCTTTCATGGTCGAAGCTTACCAGTGGAACTACGACCAACCTCAACTCAATCGGGTTCGTCAGCGCGACCGAGGGCACGGTGGTCGGTGAGAGCGGCGTGATCCGGAGGACCACAAATGGCGGGGCCAGCTGGCAGACTGTGTCGAGCCCGGTGACCTCGGTCCTGAACGATGTCTGCTTTGCGACCCCTACCACCGGCGTGATCGTAGGAGCCGGAGGCACCATATTGAGGAGCACCGACGGCGCCACCTGGCAGAAGCTCACCAGCCCGGTCACCAACGATCTCCATGCCGTGTTCTTCCTGGATAGCCTGACAGGATGGTTCTGCGGCTATGGAGGCAAGATCTTTAGGACCGAAGATGCGGGGGCGACCTGGATCAACTCAAGCCCCGCCGGGGACTTCCAGCTGGGAGACGTGGACTTCGTGAACGCGAATGAGGGCTGGGCGGTAGGCAACGCCACGATGATTCACACAACCGATGGCGGCGCGACTTGGGTATCCGATGTCGATGCCATCCACGCGGGCGATGTCAATGTGGTGGCCACTATCCCCGGGACGGTCAGGCCGGACGAGATCTACATTATCTGTGGCCACTATGATGATACCTCACAGAGCCCCGAGACCTGGGCCCCGGGCGCTGATGACAACGGCACCGGGACCATCTCCACGGTGGAGGCCGCGCGGGTCTTGAAGGATGAGCGCTATGAAGCGACTCTCAAGTTCGTATGCTTCTCGCGGGAGGAGCAAGGCTTGGTCGGCAGCGGTGCCTTTGCCAGGCAGTCTGCCGAGAGGGGCGACTCGATCATGGGGGCGCTCAGCTTTGACATGATCGGCTATGTTGATGTCTCCCCCGAAGACATTGACCTTATCTACAACGGGCCATCGACCTGGATGCCTTTGGCCTACCAGGAGGCTGCGGGCCTCTACGTTCCAGACTTGCTGGTGGCGAAGCGCTATGACCCCGCGATGGCCTCAAGCGATCAGAAGTCATTCTGGGATCACGGCTACTGCGCCTTCTGCGGCATTGAAGATGATCCGCCTCCCAATCCCAACTATCACAGCACTCGCGACCGAGTCTCCACCATCAACTTCGGCTTCTACTCCAACGTGGTCAAGGGAGCGGTTGCCATGGTTGCAGCCGAAGCCCACATCGACAGTGTCACGGCCTCGGTGTCCGGGACAGCCGACAACCTGTTCTTCAGAGTTGGTCCCAACCCTGGGCTTGGCGAGGTTTCGATCCAGATGGCCCCGGGCGCGGGCCGGGCCGGCTCCGTCGAGATCTACGATATTTCGGGCAGGCTTGTGAACAAGCTTGTCCCCTCGGTGGAGAGGGGAGTGGCCAGCGCTGTGTGGCACGGCGATGATGCTTCCGGCAACAAGGTGGCTGCGGGCATCTACTTTGTAAGCACCCAGGGGCGGAGTCAGGCCGCCAAGGTAGTTCTGGTCAGGTAGCCGGGGGCCGCTAGCGGCCCGCGCAGCCTAGAACTCCGTCTTGCCACTGAAGTTGAAGCCCTTGATCTTGAGGGCCGGCAGCACGCTCCCGCCAAACCAGTCCGAGAGGAAGAGCTTGGCATCCTTGGAGGCCATCTCGACGTTGGAAAAGGCGTCGAGCATGCTGTGGGTGAATCGCAGGTTCTTCACCGGGTACTTGACCTTGCCGCCTTCGACGTAGAACGTGCCGTCCCTGGTCATGCCCGTGAAGAGAGCGCGCCGCGTGTCCAGAAGGCCGTTGACGTAGTGAAAGCGGGTCACCACCAGTCCCTTGTCCAGCGATGCAACCATCTCTTCCCAGGTGTTCTTGCCTGTCGAGACGAATATGTTAAGGGGCATGGCTGACACTTCATCCCCCGGCAGCAGGGCGTGGCCGGTCGAACTCTTCTTGTCCTTGCTGGCAGTGATCGTGCCATAGCAGACGTCCCCGATTACACCCTTCTTGATCAGGTCAACGCGCTTTCGGGGCACGCCTTCGAAATCAAAGGGCAGTGGCGCCCCGGCTTTGTCCAAGCCGTCGTCCCACATCGAGATATTTCCACCCATCACCTTCTCACCGATCCTGCCGGACATGAAGCTTCGGCCGTCCTGGTAGGTATCTACGCTGAATCCGACATAAGCAAGCCAGCCCATAAGCTCGCTCAGGGCCCGCCCAGTGATGACCACGTCATATCGTCCCTCGGGCAGTTCCTTCGGGTCCTGGCTGTCAGCGCATATCTTGACCGCTTGATCGGCGACCTTCTTAGGATCAAAGCGGGAGATATCGAGCGCCGACAGATCGGCATATCCCGAGCTTGTGGGGGACATCACCACCGTGCTCATATAGGCCGACGTGAAGGCATGGTACTGCTCGGTTCCGAGCGAATTGGCAAAAGCCAGCTCCCTTGCCGAAGTGTAGTGGGAGCCCGCTGCCAGCAAGTTGAGCTTCGCCGCGGCATCGATCACCACCTTGACGTTGGCGGCGCGCCGGAGAGCCTCGCAGTTGGCTGTCTCCGGATAGAAGGCGTCCACCTTGGGAGCCCTAGGGGACTTAGCGAAAGACTCGAAATCCGGGTTGTCCACCTGCGACCTGGCGATATCGGCAACGCGCCTTGCCAGGCCCTTCATGGCATCCTGGTCCATCACATTGGAGGACGCTACTCCGATCTTCTTGCCAATCGCGGCTCTCAGGTATATCACGCTGTCCCGCTCGAAGACGTTCTGGTGAATTGTGGAATTGGCGAAGCGCGTCAGTCCGCTCGAGATACCCAACATCGTCGCCTCGGCCTGGTCCGCTTCAACCATGGCAACCAATTTCTTCAACGCGTCGAGTGATTTGGCTTCACCTAGCATTGCCGACACCTACCCTCACTTTTCTGAACCTGGCCGGCGCAGCCCCATGCGCCACGTGCGCCACCTGCATGGGTTCGCCCTTGCCGCAACTCGGAACACCCCAGATGTGCCAGTACTTGCTGCCGCAAACTGCGTCGCAGCTTCCCCAGAACTGAGGGGTAATCCCGGTGTAGAGTGCGTTCTTGATCAAACCCTCGATCTTGCCGTTCTTGATTCTCCAGCCCATTTCCGTGCCGAACTGGAAGTTCAGGCGCTTGTCATCGATGCTCCAGCTCTTGTTGGAGTCAACCATGATCCCGTCTTTGGTGTCCCTTATCAGATCCTCCAGGTTCCAGGTGCCCGGTTCGAGATTGATATTGGTCATCCGGATCAAAGGTATGCGGTTCCAGCCGTCGGCCCGCATGCAGGCATTGCTCTTCTTCTCAAGCCGGGACGCCGTCTCCCGGGAGGTCAAGTAGCCGACGAAGATGCCTTCCTTCACCACCGGTGAGCGCTGGGCAGGCACGCCCTCGTCGTCGTAGCCAAAGGTGCCGAGTCCGCCCTCGCAGGTGGCATCGGCGTAGATGGATACCTGCTTGGAGCCGTACCTGAAGTTGCCCATCTTCTCCACGGTGAGAAAGCTGGTGCCGGCGTAGCTGGCCTCGGTGCCGAAGACGCGGTCCAGCTCAGTGGGATGCCCGCAGGATTCGTGGACCTGGAGCGCAAGCTGGGAACCCTTGATGATCAGATCCAGCTCGCCTGAGGGGCACTCCGGCGCTTTGAGGAGTCCCGCAGCATCCTCCGCGGTCTGCTCGGCGTTCTCAACCAGCTTCATCTCCTCGATGAACTCATATCCTCGGGTCGCAGTGTCACCCCAGGAAGTGGGGAAGGACCTCCGCTGGACCTCGCCATTTGCAACGGCGGTCGCCGTGGTGCCCGCGCCACTCTCGATTATGGTCTGCTCGATGTCGGCACCCTCGGTGCTCAGGAAGACCTTGTCGGTCTGGTAGAAAGTCATGAAGCCTTCAGCGACCTTGATTGCCGGGTGCTTGCGCATCAGCCGGTCGGCCTCAAGCAGGAGGGCGATCTTCTGGTCCAGAGATACCGCAAACGGATCTTTGACGATCCGAGTCCGGTACCTATCGACTCGGGGTGCTTCCTCGCTCAGGACCACGTCCATTTTCTTGAGGAGACGCGTGGCCGCTGCAATCTCGATCGCCTCGCGGGCCACTTTCTGAGCCTCGTCCTTGGTCAGGACCGAGCTCGAGGAGAAACCCCAGCAGCCGTCAACAATCACGCGCACTCCGAAACCTTTGGAGGTGCCATCAGTGATCGAATCGACGGAGCCGTTCTTGACTCGTATCCTCTCACTCCTGCCGGTGACCAGCCGAGCGTCGGCGTAGTTCACCTTGTTCTTGATCGAATCCAGTACGTTCTTCAGGATATCCTTCACACCGATTCCCTCCTGGTAAGGGCGGATCCCAGTTCGCCAGCTTGTCGCGTGGAAAAAGCGGGTTTGCCACCCGAATGTGCCTGAATATTGAACCACGGCGGGAGAGGTGCTGTCAAGCGCGCTCTATTTAAACATGGCTTTGATCGCGCCCCAGCTGGTCCCCTCTATGCGCGCGGGACCCGCGCAAGGATTATCACCCACGACACCGCCGACGCCGGCCCGGAGCAGGGCGGATGGGTGGTCATAGTAGGGGCCGGGCTCGGGCTGGCAGTCGACGACTCCGACATCGCCTGTTGCTGGATCTGCGCAGACACTGATCCCGCCGCCACCCATAGCACTCAGCCACGCGAAACCCGGCACGATCGCCCACGTATGCTGGCAGGCAGTCCAGGCAATCGCGATTCCGTCGCCGGGGTTGCTGATGCCACCGATCGCGAGGTCGCCCTTGCACCGCACGAACGAGCAGCTGCCCCAAGCACTCGGCCACCTGAGGCCGAACTCGGTCACGGTGTATTCCGTGAGATCATAGAAGACGGGCAAGGCGTCAAGGTCGCCCACGCCCGGATACGTGGTCTGGATCTGGTTGCAGTTTGTGAAAGTGGGATAGTTCTTAGTGCAGGACGTAGGATGGGATTTGACATGGACGACGATCTTATGCTGTCCGTTTCGGCCGCTTCCGTAACCGCATACCAGGATGGTTCTTGACGCCTGGCTCGGCCCGGTCTCATCGCTCGTGATCGCGCAGGAGTTGGTGAAGGTTGCTCCCTCGACCGCGTTGACTATGATGGTGACCTCCTGGGAGCCGCCCGCCTTTGCGGGTAGGCCCCCCAGAGCCCAGGTCACTCTGCGGGCGCCGGCGTCGTACGACCCACCAGCGGAGGCCGACACGAATTCAGTCTGGCTCGGCAAGTCGTCAGTCAAGGTGACACCGCGGACCTCATAGGCATTCGGGTTGGAGTACGTGATGCTGTAAGTCAAGTTGGCTCCGCGACTGACGCATCCGCCGCTTAGGACCGCTGTCTTGGCGATGCTCAGCGGCCGAGTCTGGGCGTAGCAGACCATCGTGGTGCGTGTTGCGGCAGTGGCGGGTGTCTCATCGCTAACGATGCTGCACACATTGGAGATACTCGACCCTTGAGGGGCACCAGCCATCAGCCTGACTGACTGCGTGCCTTGAACCCCGCCTCCCAGCGTCCCGATCTGCCACGTAACGATGCGACTGCCACTGTCGTAAGTGCCCCCCCCAGATGCCGAAACGAATGACGTCTGGTACGGCAGGCTGTCTACGAGCACCACCCCATGAACGTCCAAGGTGTTACGGGTGTTGCCGTAGGTGATGGTGTAGGTGAGAGTATCTCCGTGGGCGATGCAGCTACCCGCGAGCCCATCCGTTTTCGACAGGGTCAGCTGCAGAAATACCTGGTTGCATAGGTCGCCGCCCGAGATGCCGCCTACTCCAGCATCGAAGACGGCGGCGGGGTAGTCGTAGGCGCCCTCCTGCTCGGGCGCGCAATCTACCACG
>DATKKY010000204.1:0-3583 GCA_035542695.1 bacterium
TACTACACTGTTAACGGCCAGAACTTCATATACCGCACTCTGGGGCCGACCCAAGAGGTCGCCTGTTCTGACTTCTTCGGTGCCAAGTTCAAGATTGACATCACGGGTGCCAATGCCGAAGAGAAGTACACTAGCATCAGAAACAGACTGATCGATGGGCTCAGGTCGCTTAAAGACCCGGCCAATGGGGCCTCGATCGTCGACTCGATCTACACCAAGGATCAGATCTACAAAGGGCCGTATATGGCTACCGCTCCGGATGTGATCTGCATGGAGAATCCGGATTACCTCTTCTTTACACTGCCGCGAACCCCTGATCTGCGTACGATCGATGCTGGGCCTAGTCCTGACAAGACGTTCTCGGGTTTCCATCAGAGGAGAGGCTCACTGGGCCTGTTGGGCTCGAGGGTAGAAAAGGGGAAGACCGTGGAGGCCAGGGTCGCCGATGTCACCGCGATCATCCTGGCTTACCTTGGCGTACCCGCGCCCCGCGAAATTGACGGGCGGGTGCCTGATGGTATCTTTACATCTGGGCCGTCAGGTGAGATAACGCTTGTCAAGTCTGACATTTCCGGCTACCGCCGACCAGCTGCCGTGAGCACCCTGGGCTCCAAAGCGATGGAGAAGCAGATGCGATCGGTGGGCTACATGCAGTGAGGCCGTGAGAACCGAGAAGATCAGCGTCAGAAACCTGCTTGACCGAATCCTCGCAACCGACGGTGGAGACACCGAGCTGAGGAAGAGTCTCTTGAGGGCCTTGGCCGAGCCCGATCCACTTATCGCCTGGGAACAGACCCTGGAAATCATGGACAGCATGTCCAGGGCCGGCCGGATAAAGTGGCTGGGCGTGAGCGAGCGAAACGGCGAGAGGTTTCTGCGCTTTCAGGACCCTCGGACCATGGACATCTTCTCGCTCAGGGAACCCCCCACGGTCAAGGCCGAAGTGGTGCCGTTCATGCCGAGAGGCTTCGTCCGTAAGGAGGACGCCGACAAGATCGAGATGCTCTTCACCTCGATCGCCACTTGCAGGTCTGAGGACGAGCTGGGAGGTGTGCTCAGGCGGATGCTTGCCACGGTACGTGACATGCTTTCGGCCGACTACTGCGTGATCCATTTCACCGATGAGTCCCTGCGGCCGATTATCGATCGGATCGCCGATGGCTCGCCCGAAGCCGACAGGCGCTTTGCCCCGGCTATGACCGACAAGTGGGTAAGAGACGAGGGTTTCTGCGTCAGTGTGCCTGACCTGAGGCGCGAGCCGGAGCTCTCCAAGTATGCCGCCGACGGCTCGTTTTCATCGGTGGTGGTCATGCCGCTCAGGTGCAAGGGGAAGACCTACGGCGTGCTGGAGACATGGAGCCGATTCGCCTCCAACTTCGCGCCGGAGGACATCGGGTTTCTCTCGCTCTTGGCGATGCTGGTCGCGGGCATGGTGAGAAATGCCGAGCACTTGGAAACCCTGATCTTCCGAGATCCGCTGACCCACGTCTATAACCGGGGTTACCTTGAGGATCAGCTGTCCCGCGAGATAGAGAGGTACAAACGAACCAACGAGCCGGTATCATTCCTGCTCGTGGACGTCGACAACTTCAAGCAGGTCAATACCAATTTCGGCCATCCGGTGGGTGATCTGATCCTGTCCTCGATCGCGCAGCTCTTGGAGGACAAGGTGCGGCAGATTGACGTGGTCGCCCGCTACGGGGGCGACGAGTTTGGCATAATCCTGCCCGACACCATCGGCGAGCACGCGGTGATGACCGCCGAGCGCTTGAGGGGTGTCATCGAAGCCAACGACTTCTCGGCCACGTGCCCGGCGATCGGGGATATGAGAGTGACGATCAGTGTGGGCGGGGCGATATGCCCCTACGATGCGGTTACCAAGGAGGATCTCATCGAGAAGGCGGACAAGGCGCTTGCCCAGGCGGAGCGCGCCGGCAAGAACCAAGTTGTGTTTTACAGTCTGCCCTCGGGGAGCATTGGGGCTTAGGATGCCTTACGAGGTTTCGACTGAAGTCAGTTTCTCCGCAGCTCACTTTATCGCCGGCTACCAAGGCGACTGCGCCAAGATGCACGGCCACAACTGGAGGGTAAGGGCGACCCTCCACTCCGGCAGCCCCGAGCGGTTGCCGGGCCTCACCTACGATTTCCGCAAACTCCGGGCTCTGCTGGAAGAGGTGGCCGCGATCGTGGACCACACGGTCTTGAATGAGTTGCCCTTCTTCAAGGTCAAGAACCCAACGGCAGAGGCCATCGCGGAGTGGTTTTACGGGGAAGTAGCTGGGCGGCTCGATGACCCTAATGTCAGCGTAGCTCGGGTCGAAGTCTGGGAATCTCCCCTGAATTGCGCCACCTATTTCAAGGAATGAAGTCCGGACGGCGGGAGTGATCCATGAAAACCCTGGTCTTGCTTTCCGGCGGTCTGGATTCGGTGGTCAATCTCAAGGCCGCTCGTGATCAGGGCGAAGTGATTGGGGCTGTGACCTTCGATTACGGTCAGGCTGCATCCGCCAGTGAGATTCGGGCAGCTTCCCGCGCTGCAGGCCGGCTCGGCGTTGGGCACACCATTATCGCGCTTCCCTGGTACAGAGGCCTGGTCACGAACCCGCTGATGGGCCGGGGAGCGGTAAGCTCGTATTCGGGTGAGTTGCCTCGAGACGCTGCCGGCTTGCTTAAGGAAGCCTGGATACCCAACCGCAACTGCGTCTTCCTGGCAATTGGCGGCGCCTATGCCGAAGCGCTCGGAGCGGACAGCGTGGTGATGGGTCTCAATGCGGAAGAAGCGGCGGTGTTTCCGGACAACTCCGAGGAGTTCTTGAAAAGGATGAACGGCGTGTTGAGTGTCTCCACGCTTTCGGGAGTCAAAGCCGCTTCTTTCACCATCGGGATGACCAAGCCGGACATCGTCAGGTTCGGGCTCGAGATATCAGCTCCGCTTGACCTTGTCTATTCCTGCTACAAGGCCTCTGACCAGGACATCATGTGCGGGACGTGTCAGTCGTGCGTGCGGACGAAGGCGGCGCTGGCGGCCAATGGCTTGCTGGGACGGCTCGGCGGGAGGTTCGCAGCATGAGAACCAAGTACGCACGCGAGCGAATCAACTACACGGGCCGGGAGCTCGCCTCGGGATGGCTCGCCGAGAAGCTGGGCCTCGACGGGAATGCCATAGGGGCGTTCAGGGGCGCTTGCTTGGTGACTGGCGGCGATCTGGTGGACCTGGAAGATTATGAGGCCGGCAACATAGTCGCGGGCGAGGACATGGTGCACTTCATCGTCGAGCTTGAGGGGGTGTGCCTGGCGGGCATAACCTTCGCGCAGCGGCTGCTGTGCTCGATAGTGCAGGGTATCATCAATTCAGCCGTGGGCACGAGTGACAGGGCCGGGGTTCGGGTGGAGCGCTGCGGCGACGACCTTTTCGTGGGCGACGGCAAGCTCTCGGTTTCAGTCGCGACGGTCTCGCCGAAGTCCGGACTGATTCACCTCGGGCTCAACGTGACGACCCAGGGCGTCCCGGTCAAGGCTGCCTGTCTGCGTGACCTGGGAATTGACCCGGCGTGGCTAGCGGACCAGGTGCTGGCCGCCTTTG
>DATKKY010000205.1:0-12661 GCA_035542695.1 bacterium
TACAATAGCCCAAGAATGCAAAAGGCGGCAGCATTGAGCTGCCGCCTTTCAATGAAGCTGGTCCGGACTACATGCCGGTCGTCAGCTCCAGCGTAAGCAGTACGGCGTTCTTACCACAACCCTTAATGCGGTAGTCGGTAGTGTTCGCCGGGTTGGACCCTATATCGCCTTCGGTGTTCGGATCGGCGTCCCACGAGAACGTGCTATTCGCCCCGTTGAACGGGTTGATCGGCCAGTCGCCTGAACCGTCAGCATTGGTATCGGGGCAAAGCCCTTCTACAGTGAGGCCGCCGGGCGTCGTGGAGGCACCATCGTCAGGATATGTACCGTCGCACTGGACAGCAAAATCCTCAAAAGCAAGCTGCACGGTGTGCATATTGCCCTTGACACTGGCTTCTTTCGCCCTGCCCTGCATGTTGATGAAGTTAGGGATTGCGATTGCAGCCAGAATGCCAATGATCACGACCACGATCATGAGCTCGATCAGCGTAAAACCCTTCTGGCTAAACATACTGTCTCACCTCCTCTCGGATCACGGCTTTGATATTAGAAATCGGCCTATTCGTTTGTGCTTGGACTGACGCCAACTTAGGTATTAGCAATGTCCGTACCAGTTGGAGCCTGCCTGCCCCTTCGCCCTAACTCCTTTGCCCAAGGATGGATAACCAGTACCTGTGGCCGGAGGCGCGGCAGGGGCTCGTTCCCTCGCCGCGAGAAGCCTGCAATTTGCAAGGTCACTGATCGGATTTTGCACTTCCCACCATCTCCTCGGAAGGCCTCAGCGCTGCGACAGCCTTCTCGAACCCGTAACGTTGTAGCTTGCGGTACAAGGTTGAGGCGTTGATCCCTAGAATCGAGGCCGCGCGCTTCTTGTGCCAGCCAGTCTCCTCGAGCACTTTCAGCAGGTACTCCTTCTCAAGTTCATCCAGCGTCAGGTTGGTCACCGAGACCACTGAATCCGTCTTGTCCTTGTTTCGCGACCGGAGCTTCTCAGGAAGGTCCTCAGGCATGATTACTCGCCCCTCCTGCAGGATCACTGCCCGCTCGAGCGCGTTCTCAAGCTCGCGGACATTGCCCGGCCAGTCGTACCGCATAAGCATGTCCAACGCTTCTGGCGATACCGTCTTTATCGGCCTGGCACCGCCCTGACTGTAGATTTTTAAGAAGTGCTCCACCAAGAGAGGGATATCGTCCTTGCGTTCTCTAAGTGGCGGGATACGGATCGGGATCACGTTGAGCCTGTAGAAGAGGTCTGCCCTGAACTTGCCAGTCTCCACATCCCGTTCCAAGTCGGCGTTTGTCGCTGCAATCAGCCTGACATCCACCTTGATAGGTTTGACTCCGCCGACCGGGATGATCTCCCTTTCCTGAAGCACGCGGAGCAGCTTCACCTGGATGGTGGAAGACGTCTCCCCCACTTCGTCCAGGAAGAAGGTCCCGCCCTTGGCCACTGCGAAGAGCCCATCCTTGTCCCTGACCGCACCGGTGAAGGAGCCCCGAACGTGGCCGAAGAGCTCGCTCTCCAGCAAGGTTTCAGGAAGGGCGCCGCAGTTGATCGACACGAACGGGCCCTCGGTCCGGCAGCTCTTGGTGTGAATCTCGCGGGCCACCAGTTCCTTGCCGGTACCGCTCTCCCCGTAAATCAGAATTGTGGAATCGGTCTCAGCGACTTTGTCGACGAGGGCGAATACCTGCCGGATTTTCTGGCTCTTCCCTATGGTCGGCCTGTCGGTAAGGCTCTTCTTGAGCTGCTGCTTCAGGAGCCTGTTCTCCTTCTGAAGCAGCCGCATCTCCACCGCCTTCTTCACCAGTTGCTTGATCTCATCATTCCGGGCCTGCTTCAGGAGGTAGGCGAAGGCGTCCCTGTTGACCGCTTCGATCGCTGTCTCCATTGACCCATGGCCCGTCATGATGATCACGGGTATTGAAGGATCGATTTCCTTGACCCGGGCCAACACCTCCATACCGTCCATCCCCGGCATCTTTATGTCGGTTATGACGACATGGAAGTTCTCGTCCTTGAAGGCCTCGAGGGCGCCCGAGCCTTCTTCGAAAGCGAGTACATCGTAGCCTTCCTTGGTCAGGAGGATCCTCAAGAACTCCCTCATTCCTTCTTCGTCTTCTACTACAAGGATTCTCTCTCCTGCCATGTTAGATCACTCCGCCCTGTTGTTGTGTTTCGGCGAGGACGTGCGAAGCATCATTTTCCCAATAGATTCTGGTGTGCACCGATCTGCTCAAGGGCAGCCTCACCTTGACGGTGGTGCCGAGCCCCTTTGTGCTTCTGATGTCTATCTTGCCACCGTGCTCCTGGACGATTCGCGAAGCGATGGCAAGCCCGAGGCCGGTCCCCGCTCTCTTGCGGGTGAAGAACGGCTCGAACACCTGCTTGAGGTCCGACGGCTCTATTCCCACGCCGTTGTCCTCGAAGGTCACCACTGCATACTGATTATCAATGCCCTGCGAGCTCTGCGGCCCATCCAGTCTCACCTTCAAGGTTCCGCCGGACGGAAGTGCCTCGACGGCGTTGATCGCAAGGTTGTAAAAGACTTGCTTGATCGTCTCTTCGTCCACGCTGGCCTTCACCAAGCCCGGCGCCTCCACGTTGATGCTGATCCCTGCATTGAATGCAGGATGGTTCCTCACGAGACAGATCACCTCGGCCAGCACCGAGTTGAGCAGGGTTTCCTTGATGTTGTATGGTCTGGATCTCGCAAACTCCAGGTAGTGGTCGATTATGCCCTTCAATCTGTCCGATTCCTTCACCACCAGCTCGAAGAGCCGTCGGTTATCCCCCTGAACCCCAAGCGAGTCCCTTAGCATCTCTGCGGCGCCGGATATCGCTGCGAGCGGAGTTCTTATCTCGTGGGCAATCGCAGCCGACATCTCACCCAGGACCACCAGACGATCGGCTTGTCTCATCCGATCAGCCATCTTCTTAACATCGGTGAGGTCCTGGAAGATCACTACCGCCCCGCCGGTCTGGCTGTCATCTCCGTCCAGCAGAGATATGCTGATCCCCAGGGGGACTTCACAACCATCAGACCTGGTGGCGCCGACCTCGCCCCTGCCCTCGCACACCCCGTCCTGGAGCGCATTAACAATCTTCTGGTAAAGCTCCCCCGAGACCGGGGCTATCACCTCTCGTGCCTTCCTGCCTATCGCGTCGGCGGTGCGGACTCCGAGCATCCTGGACGCCGACTTGTTGAACTCGGTCACGGTCAAATCCTGATCAACAATCACAAAGCCACTGGACATACTCTCAATGATCGAGTGCGTGTCGGTCCTCACTCGCTGCAACTCGCGAGCGGTCTTGGTCAACCTCGCTCCGAAAATGCCTATCTTCTCCGAGAGGTACCCGCTCAGGATCGCCATGAAGTAGAAGGAAGCGACCTCAAGCCCCAGATTGAGAACCATGTATGCCCACGCTGTCTCCTTGGCGATTACGGTCCCGCCTCGGGAGCCGACAGCGTGCTCAAACAAAGCAGCAAAGATGTAGAGCACCGATGCAGCTGTCGCTGCAGCGAGAGCTCCCCTCATCGAGAGGAAGATGCTTGCTACCAAGATCGTAATGAAGTAAAGCAGCGTGAAATGACTGAGCGCGCCACCACTGCAGTAGACTATCCCTGTCACGAGCACCAGGTCAGCAGCCAGCTGAGCGTACACCAGCTGCCTCAGAAGCCTATCCGACTTGTAGACCAGCCACCAGATGACGCTGATCGGGAAGACCGCGAACAGGAGCCCGGCAATCACCAGGGAATTTCTCATTTCAAGGCCCGTCCCGGCGAGAAACGCCATCAAGGACAGGGCGGCGCCGACGCAAATCAGCCTGACCACGATCATCACGCCGCACAGGCTCTTGAAGTCCCGGTCCACGCTTCTCAAATCGAGTGTCTCCTATTTGCCCACGATCACGGTGACCAGCTTGAAGATCGGCAGGTACATCGACACCACCATGCCTCCCACGATGCCACCCATCATCACGATCATTACCGGCTCGATTATCGACGTCATGGCGTCCACTGCCGCGTCCACTTCCTCGTCATAGAAGTCAGCTATCTTGCAGAGCATTTCGTCCAGCGCGCCGGTTTCCTCGCCGACTGATATCATCTGCACCACCATCGGAGGAAACACAGCAGACTGCCTCAGAGGTTCGGCGATCGTATGCCCGCTGGATATGCTTGCGCGGGTCTTGATCACAGCCTCCTTGACCACGACGTTGCCGGCAGCCCTCGCAGTGATCTCAAGCCCCTCGAGAATCGGAACACCACTGGAGACCAGCGTCCCGAGGGTTCGGGTGAAACGAGCTACTGCTGTCTTGAGCAACACCGGCCCAAATATCGGAACTGACAAGAGCAGTCTGTCGATCTTGGCGCGCCCGTCCTTGCTCTTGTAGTAGCGCCGCAGACCAACAACTGCAGCCACTATCACCCCAGCGATCAGCCACCACTGATGCCTAATGAAATTGCTCAGCATCATCACGATTCGGGTCGGAAGGGGCAGCGTGCCTCCGTAGTCAGAGAAGAGCTTTGCGAAGACCGGAATGATGAACAGCAGCATGAACACCGTCGCCACTACGGTCACGGTGACGATCACCGCTGGGTAGGTCATCGCACCCTTGATCTTCCGCTTGAGGGTGTTCATCTTCTCAAGATAGGCGGCCAATCTCATCAAGATCACGTCGAGCACACCGCCCGTTTCCCCTGCTTCCACCATATTGACATAGAGATCCCCGAACACATTGGGATGCTTAGAGAGAGCGTCGGCCAGGGTTGATCCAGACTCCACCTCTCTCATGGTGGAAGTGATCACCTTTCTGAAATTGTCGTGCTCCGCCTGCTTGCCCAGAATGTCGAGGCACTGGACCAGAGGCAGACCCGAGTTGATCATCGTGGAAAACTGCCGCGTGAAGACAGCCAGGTCCTTGGTGGAAACGCCCTTGAGTCGGCCCAGTCCCAGGGAGAGGCTCTTCGACTTCTCTTTGGCGGACGTCAGCGTGACCCGCCGTCGCCTGAGGTTCATGATCAGCTCGCCCTTGGACTTGGCCATGCTCTCGCCGGCCACGATCTCGCCCGACGAGGTTCGGCCTTTCCAAACGTATGTGGTCGCCAAGTTGACCCCCCCTTACCGCGTAAACGACTTGTCTTTTTCTGTGGCGCCGCCGAGCGACTTGCACCGGGCAAGCATCTGCTCGAACTCAACCAGATCCGGGCTTCTGCCCATCGCTTCCTCAAGGGAGATCTGTCTGGTTATGTAGAGCCGGTACAGCGCCTGGTTCATCGTCTGCATACCGAACTTCTGCCCCGCCTGCATCAGGGAGTAGATCTGGTGCACCTTCTTTTCTCGTATCAGCGCCTTGATCGCAGGGGTGCACACCAGGACTTCTGCCGCCAGCGCTCGTCCCGGAACTCCCAGTTTTGGCAGAAGCTGCTGGGTTATCACGCCCTCGAGCACGAAGGCCAGCTGTGCCAGCACCTGGCCCTGCTGGTGCTCGGGGAAGACATCAACAATACGGTTGATTGATTCGTAGGTCGAATTGGTGTGAAGGGTGGCGAAGGTCAGGTGACCAGTCTCTGCGATCGTAAGAGCTGCTGATATGGTCTCCAGATCCCGCATCTCGCCTATCAGGATCACGTCGGGATCCTGCCTGAGCACATGTTTTAGAGCATCGTTGAAGGAGTGGGTATCAGCCTGGACCTCCCGCTGATTGACGATCGAGCGCTTATGATGGTGCATGTATTCGATGGGGTCCTCGATGGTGATGATGTTGCAGCTGCGGTCGTCGTTGATCTTGCTTATGATAGACGCCAAAGTGGTCGATTTGCCGCAGCCGGTCGGCCCAGTGACAAGAATCATGCCCTTCTGCTTGGCGGCGAAGTCCCGCACCACCGCCGGCAGCCCCAGTTCGTCGAAGCCCAGTATGTCAAACGGGATCTGGCGGATAGCCAAGGTAACCACACCTCGCTGCAGGTAGACGTTGGCCCTGAACCTCGACAGCCCCTTGATCCCAAACGAGAAGTCCAGCTCCTTATCGATCTCGAAGCGCTTGCGCTGCTCTTCGTTCAGAATGCTATAGGCCAGCTGCTTGGTGATATCGGGACTCAGGACCTCCGACTTGGACGACACAATCTGGCCGTCGATCCGGAACTGAGCCGGCAGGCCAGCCGTAATGTGCAAGTCCGAGGCCTTAAGCTTGACGACCTCTTCCAGGAGCTCCCTCAACGAAACCATATTCACTCCCCCTGATTACGATCACTCGTCGGTAGCGGTCTCCCTAAGAACTTCCTCGACGGATGTCGAGCCAGCCTTGAGCTTGAGAAGAGCATCCTGTCTGAGCGTCAGCATCCCCTCCGACATTGCCTGCCGCTTGATCTGTTCAACCGATCCCCTGTCGAGAATCATCCTGCGCAATACCTGGCTTATAGGCATCACCTCATAGAGTCCCTGGCGGCCTGAGTAGCCTGTGTTGTTGCACCCCGGGCAGCCACGGCCTTTGTAGAAAACCATGTTCTTGGCGTCTTCAGGAGAGATTCCGAGCTCCCTCAGGGCTTCGCCGTGGACCTCGACCGGGGCTTTGCATTTCTGGCAGACCTTTCGGACCAGCCGCTGGGCAAGGATCAGGTTCACGGAAGCGGCGACCAGAAACGGCTCCACCCCCATATCCACAAGCCGGTCGATGGTGCTCGGCGCATCGTTGGTGTGCACCGTTGAAAGCACCAGGTGGCCAGTCAGAGCAGCCTTGGTGGCAATCGAGGCCGTCTCGGAATCGCGGATCTCGCCGACCATTATTATGTTGGGATCCTGCCGCAAGAAGGCCCTCAAGGACTTCGCAAACGACAGCCCGATATCGTCGTTTATGTGTACCTGGTTTATCCCGTCTATGTTGTACTCGACCGGGTCCTCGGCAGTCATGATGTTGACATCCGGCTTGTTGATCCTGTTCAGGGCCGAGTACAGCGTGGTCGTCTTGCCGCTGCCGGTCGGCCCGGTCACCAGCACCATGCCATAAGGTGACTCCACCGCCCTTATGAAGTTCTTGAGGGCGTTCTCCTCAAAGCCGAAACGGGTAAGATCCAGAGCGAGGTTGCTCTTGTCCAAGATTCGGAGAACCACCTTCTCCCCGAAGATGGTCGGTAGTGAGGACACCCGGATATCGATGGTCTTGTTGTCCACCCTTATCTTGATCCGGCCGTCCTGGGGGATCCGGCGTTCTGATATGTCCAGCTCCGCCATGATCTTGAGCCGCGATATGATGGCCGACTTCATCTTGGCTGGTTGCTTGATCACCTCTTGCAAGGTGCCATCGATTCTGAATCTGACCCTGAAGACCTTCTCCGCGGGCTCGATGTGGATATCGCTCGCGTGCTTGCGGACCGCATCGGCGATCATGGAATTGACGAACTTGATAACCGGTGCCTGTTCGGCCTCCTCAGCACCCTGGTCCTCTTCGACCTTATCTTCCAGGACCTCGATGTCCCCCTCACCCAGATCCTTGGCCAGGTCCTCGAAGTTGTCCTCAGCTCGGTAGTGCTGCTCGATGGCGGTGGCCAGCGCGCTTTCGGTGGCCACCATCGGGACTATCTCAAGTCCCGTGATGAACTTGAGGTCATTCAAGGCCAGCATGTCGCTGGGGTCCGCCATGGCAACCGACAGGATTCGGCCGCGCTTGTCGATCGGCAGAACGTTGAACTTGGCGGCAACTTCGGGAGAGATCAGTTTGACGATGTTGCGCGGGATCTCTATCGCCAGCGGATTGACGGCTTCGACCCCGTAAATGTGAACCAGGAACTCAAGCAGGCGCTCCTCGGACATGTAGCCGATCTTGAGCAGAGCTTTCTGGAAGGAGATGCCGTTGGATTCGGCTTGCTTGGTTATCGCCGTGGCCTCGTCGTGTCTCAACACGCCGAGGTTCAATAGCTTTTCGACAATATCGGTCTTGACGGTCATTTGTGTGCGTTCCCGCTAGTTGCGCCTTACCGCAAAAGCCCGGGTGTTGCGATTATGCAATACCTGTACCAAGACCCTTGTTCTCGTTGGCCTGCTGATTCACCGAGCCGGTTCGCAAGAATTCGCGAGGATCTGCCATCGGACCACAGGCTGGCCCGGCGACCGAGCTGCCCGAAGTAGGACGTTTTTGCTTTCGGGTGTCGCACTCTGCAAACCTCATTGCAAACTGCAATGCCCGCGGGTCACTGTCCGACGCAAACGTAGGGTCTCAGGCGTTCAACGGTGACTTTGCCTATCCCCTTGACCTTGGCGAGCTCGTCCACACTTTCGAAGCGGCCGTGTTCCTTGCGCCAGGCAAGCACCGCTCCAGCCTTTTTTGGTCCCAGCCCTGGCAGCAGCATCAACTCCTCGAGCGTAGCTGAATTCAGATCTATCCTCCGGTATTCGCCATCTGTCCTGGGGGCCGAGGAGTCCGGTCGGGCTGACCGGGTCTCCGCGATCGCCCCTCCGCTCGTGCTATCGCCGGCGCTGTCGCCACGAGCCGCCTCGTGAACCTCTTGGGTGGCACCGTCAATCGAACGGGCATTCTCCACCCTGCCGAAGACATCGACAAGTATCCCCACCGCCAGCGTGAGCACCAGTACAGCGCTCGCAAGCCGTTCCTTCTTGTTCATTTTCCCCACCCCGCACCAAGCCCATACCCAATTGATGGTTATCGTCCCTGCCGGAGACGCACTTTAATCTCTACTTCAAGAATTGCGTAATTGTGTGGAGTACTAGGGGGACTACAAGAGGTCGGTCAGACCTTGCTTCTCTATCAAGTCAGTGATCCGCTTGACCTTTTCGGCCTCGGATCTGGCTGCAACCAGGACGGCATCGTCGGTGACGACCACCACAATGCCCCTCAGCCCGATCGTGGCGACCAAGCCGCTTTCAGCATAGACCACGCAGTCCTCGGAGTCAACGCCGAGGTAGGAGCCTTGTACTGAATTGCCCGCGCGGTCCCTGGGCAGGTACCTGGCAAAGGATTCCCAGTTTCCAAGATCGTCCCAGCCGATGTCCGCCGGCAGCACACAGGCCTCACCCGTCTTCTCCATCACTCCGAAATCGATCGAGATCGGATCCAAGGAGCGATAGCAGCTCGCGAGGCGGCGCTTCGCTTTGCCAGCCGCGAGCGCCGGTTCGACAGCCCTGAACTTGCGGGCCAATTCCGGAAGGTGCTTCTCGATCTCGCCGAGGACGGCCGATGCTTTGAAGATGAAGATGCCGGAATTCCACAGGTAGGCACCGGAGCGCACGTACTTTGCCGCTCGACCCGAGGATGGCTTCTCAGTGAACTTGCTGACCCGGTAGATCGCCAAGCTGCCAGCACCGGCCAGCCGCGCGCCGCGCCTGATGTAGCCAAAACCTGTAGCCGGTCTGGTGGGCTTGATCCCAAGAGTGAGAAGCATGCCCGTCCGCTCTGCGAAGTCGAGCCCGGCGCGCAGAATCTTCGCGAATTGGGCCCGCTTCGCAATCAGGTGGTCAGCCGGCAGGAACACCATGGTGGCATCTCCGAACTCGGCCTTGGCAAGGGTCGCGGCATAGGCTATGCATGGAGCAGTGTTCTTGCCGACCGGCTCGCCGATCACTCTCAGGCGGCCGAATTTCGAGACCGCCCGCCGCGTCGCCTCGGCTTGCGATGCCTGGGTGACCACCCAAATATGACTGGGCTCGAATGTCGTTGCGAGCCTCTCGATTGCGAGCTCCAGCAAGGACTTCCCCCCCAGCAGCTTCACCAGCTGCTTGGGACGGGCCTCGCGGCTCAGAGGCCAGAATCGTCTCCCGCTACCACCCGACATCACGACCGCAATTCTCATCCTGCTCCCCCTGCCAGACTACAGCCACCTACCAGCCTTGCCCCTTCACAGAGCGATCTCACCACCGCTGGCCTGCTTCAAGGCATCCTGTATCTCCTGCCTTATCGCCTCAAGCCTCTCTCTAGTTCGCGCCTCGAACCTCATCACCAGCACGGGCTGGGTGTTAGATGCCCTGACCAACCCCCAACCGTCAGGATAGACCACCCTCGCGCCATCGATGCCTATGATCTTGTGGTCCCGACCGAGAGCGCGCTTGAGGTCATCGACAATCTTGAACTTCAGCCGATCCGGGCAATCCACCCTGATCTCGGGCGTGGTGTAGTACCTCGGGACATCCGCCAGCATTGAGGAGAGGCTGCCCTGGGCTCTGGCCAGAATCTCGAGCAGCCGAAGGGAGGCGTATATGGCATCATCGTAGCCATAGTACCTATCGTTGAAGAAGATGTGCCCACTCATCTCACCGCCAAGCAGGGCGCCCTCTTCCTTCATCTTGCCCTTGATCAGGGAATGCCCGGTCTTCCACATGATAGGGATACCGCCGGCCTGCTCGATAGCCTCAGGAAGCGCCTGAGAGCACTTGACCTCAAAGATTATCTTGGCTCCGGGATGGGCCCGTATGATGTCCCGGGCGAATATTATGAGCAGTCTGTCTCCCCAGATGATATCGCCGGTCTCATCCACCACGCCGATCCTGTCGGCGTCGCCGTCATAGGCAATCCCGGCCTCGAGAGATCCGGCCCTGACCGCTCGCACCAGGTCATCAAGGTAGCGCGGCACAGTGGGGTCAGGGTGATGATTAGGATAGCTGCCGTCGGGCTCGGCATAGAGCAGCTTGGCCGAGATCCCCAGCCGGCCAAAGATGTCGCCGACCACGAGACCCGCTGTGCCGTTGCCGCAATCCACGGCCACACGCAGATCACGCCCGATAGAGACCCTGCGGCACAGATTCTCGATGTAACGAGCTCGCGGATCGACCTTGGATGTTAAGCCGTGTCCGACGACGAACTTGCGCTCGTCCGCAATCTGCCTGAGGCGCTGAATCTCGGCTCCGTAAAGCGTGGCCCTGCCGATCGCCACCTTGAACCCGTTGAACTCGGGCGGGTTATGACTGCCCGTGATCATAATCCCGCCGTCGGTGCCATATTCGAAAAGGGTGAAGTAGAAGACGGGAGTGGGCACCACTCCAAAATCCACGACATCGAGCCCGGAAGCTGCCAGCGCCCGGGCGGCGATTGCTCTGAACCTGTCCGAGCTCAGCCGATTGTCGCTGGCCAACGATACCTTAGCGGCTCCGTGTTCGCAAAGGTAGGCGGCCGCCGCCTTGCTAATGGTCTCGACAGTCTCGTCGGTCAGGTCGACATCCACCCTGCCGCGAATGTCATACTCACGGAAGATCTCAGGATTCAGATCCATGAGTCACTTTGTGCTGACGATGGCGACGTAGCAGGCAGCACCCGCCGCGTTCCCAGCCGTTCTCGGCAGGAACCTCGTGAGGTAGGAGACGGCACTCATCAATTTCTGGGCGATCACCGAGGTCATGAGAGCATGATTCTCGCTGCCCATCATCACCAAGAGCTTGAAGATCAGCCCGGCCAGGATCGCCACCAAGCAGGCTCCGATCAGCCCTCCGAGTAGCCTGTCAATGGCCGACAGATTCGCCCGCTTGGCCAGGTTGGAGACCAGCTTGCCGAGCAGACCTACGAGGATCGCCACGATGATGAAGGTCGCAACGAATACAAAGACTCTGCCCGTGGTAGGATGAGAAAGCTGGTCGGTCACGGCAGCGGTGGCTGTCGCGACCTTACCGGCGATGATCACTCCGGCCACCAGCGCCACCGCGGCGGCTACTTCCTGAATAGCGCCCTTGATGGCGCCGTGGGCGAAGCCGATGCCCATTAGAACGAGCAACAACAGGTCCACAAGATTCATGGCTTTTCACCTCGAAGACCGTTATCCTCGAACCCGCCCCGGTTGCCGGGGCGTAGCTGCGTTTACAGCGGTTCGAGCCTACAACGCTGCTCGGAAGGGTGTCAAGCCAATAGTTCCCGGCCGGCTTCTAGTCGGCAAGCTCCCAGGAGATGCCCAATTCGTAGGAACGGCCGGGCAGCCGCGGCCTGCCCCAAGACGGGTAGATAGTGGCGTCGAAGAGGTTGGGAATCCTGGCAAAGACCCGGGCCCGATCAATGGCGAGGTACCCATAGAACAATGCCCAGGCATATCCCACGAGCTTGGTGTCATGGAGGCAGGTGCCGGCAGCGTAGTCGTACTGGTCCCCTGACTTGACCTCGGCAACCTTGCGCCCCGACAACACCAGCCCACAGGAAACGTGCTTCGAGAAGGCGTGGTCGGCCTTGGCGCTCCAGGCGAGAACTTGGGGCGGCCGGTAAACCAGCTGCTGGCCTGTCTCATCCCTTGCGCTCGCGATCGAATAAGCGATTGAGCCCTCCGCCCAAGCGAACGGCTTGAGCCTGAGCGAGAGCTCCAGCCCCTTGAGCCTCGCCTGGGCATTGGCCGATCTGGTGGTGACGCACGTGGCGTCAGTCCGCCACAGAATGAGATCGGTCACTTGGCGGTAGTAGGCCGCCAGGCCAACCTCAGCCCGTTCGCGGTCAAGGTGAGCACCGAGTTCAAAGCCCCGCGAGCGTTCGGTCTTGAGGTCAGGATCACCCTGCTCGTCGGGCCCTCTCCAGTAAAGGTCGTTGAAGCTGGGGTACATGAAGCTGCGGTCGAGCTTCGAGAAGAGCGAGAAGCCCCTGCCAAGCGCAAGCCGCGCCGTCACCTGAGGGGCTGCCTCCATCCGGAACAAGGAGCTCTTCTCGAATCTCACGCTACCGGCGAGGGTCACCGGCCCCTCG
>DATKKY010000206.1:0-5517 GCA_035542695.1 bacterium
AGGGTGGTCGCCGGGGACATCTCGCTCCCAAATTTCGGGCTCGAGGCCGGGGAGTACCGCGACCTTGCCAGGCGCACGACGCACATAGTCCACTGCGCTGCCGCGGTGCGCTTCGATCTTCCCCTGGAAGAGGCCCGAGCCATCAACGTCGCTGGATCGGAGAACGCCGTGGCGCTTGCCCGCGCATGCAGCCGTCTTGAGAGGTTCGACTATGTCGGCACAGCCTATGTCGCAGGTAAGCGGACGGGCATCGTCAGGGAAGACGAACTGGACAAGGGCCAGGAGTACAACAACACTTACGAGGCCACGAAGCATGAGTCGGAGAGGTTGATGCGGCGAGCGATGGCCGACTTGCCGATCACCGTGCTTCGCCCGAGTATTGTGATCTGCGATTCACGCACCGGCCGGGTCTCCCGCTACAGCGCTATTTTCCGGGTCCTCAAGATGTACCACCTGGGGTACCTATCCGAGCTGCCGGGCTACCCATCCACTCTGATGGACATCGTGCCCCTGGACTATGTAGCGGGTGCGATCTACGCCATCGCCCAGACTTCGCAGAGTCTGGGCAAGTGCTATCACTTGACCGCGGGCGCGGCCAAGAGGACCCCGCTGGGAGAAGTGACGAAGCTAGCAGCCGAACACTTCGGCCGTCGACCGCTCCGCCTGGTTCCTCCTGCCGACTTCGATGCAGCTCTTGCGGCCAAAGCCGGCGGGCTTTCCGAGGCCGAGCGCGATATGATTGACGAAGTGATGATCTACCGGCCTTACCTCACATCCAGCCCCGAGTTCGACAATTCGAATACAGCCGGTATAGCGGACCGCACGGGCCTTAGTCTCAGCCCGATAGCGGCTTACTTCGGCCGGATGGCTGCCTACATCCGGAGCGCGAGCCAGAGCCCGGGCGCTTAGGCCGGGACGCAATCCCCGTAGCTGGTCCTTCCCATCCGCTTCTTCTTCAAGAGCAGCCGCCGATGCTCGTCCGGTGCAACGAAAGCGACAATCCGGCAAATGCTCGACTCGCCTCCCACGAACCTCCAGGGGAAGCACCCGATAGTGACGCGCTGGTTCAGAACCAGGTCGATGTCGCCTCCCAAGTTCTCGGCGTGCACTATGGGAATGGGAAAGAGCGCCACGTGCATCAGCTGGTAATCCTCTGGCGGGAAGAGCTCGTCCAGTCCGCGGCGATACTTGGACTTCAAGAAAGCGTCGGCCCGCTTGGCTTCGACCGGCATCCACTCCCTTATCTTGGTATTCATAGGATGGTCGGCTGAACCCGCATCCACGCCGATCCACTTGATCTTCTTCTGCTTGCACCACCGCGCGAATTCAATCGTGGGGCCCGGGTGCCGGATCATGTAGCGGACCTCGTCTGCTTCCGGTTGATCCCATGCATAGCGGTGGTAGCCGGTGTTGATGATCAGGATGTCCCCAACCTCGACTCTGACCCGCGCCTCGATGTCCGCTGATGAGTAGAGACCGTAGTCCTCGGCGATGTCACTCAGATCCACGACCACGCCCGGCCCGCAGAGATAGCCGTTGAGCGCCAGACTCGCGATGTCGCCGCCATGGGTACAGAAATGCAGCGGCCCGTCCAGATGCGTTCCTACGTGGTTACTGGTGGTCAGGAGCTGCCCGTTAGCTCCGTTTGGCGCGAGCCGCTTGAAGAACTTGAGCTGCAAGGGCTCGTAGGTGGGCCAAGGCGGCGTCAGCACACTCAAGGGCTGAGTGAGATCGATGATGCCGAACTGCACGGGTTTCATAGGCTTGCCTCCGTTCTCTGGTTACTCAGTTGTCCGAAGCTATCCCCAGTCCGGGTTCAGGCACTGGGGAAGTCTCGGCCAAGGGTTTCATCGAGCGCGACAAGAGCTTGTTCGAAACACGCAAGCGGCGGCTCCACCAGGCCGGCTCCCACCTGACCTATGCCGGGCTCTTTGTGAGCTATGCCGGTGTTCACCACCGGCACTGAACCTGTTTCGACCACTTTGATGACATCGATCCCGGTCGGTGTCCCTCGGAAGCCAAGCGCGGGAATCCGGTAGTTGGAGCTCTCCCCCGCTGTCAGGCGGTACATAGCGAGCGTGTAGCGAATAGCATCTTCGGCCGAGCCGCCGACGAACTGGACGATCGCCGGAGCAGCTGCCATGGCGAGACCGCCGATGCCGTAGGTTTCGCAGATGGTGCTGTCGCCGATATCAGGGTTGGCATCCTGGTCGCTGAAGCCTGGGAAGTAAAGTCCCTTGACCCGCGGGGCCGGCGCGGTAAACCACCTCGCTCCGAGCCCACAAACCCGAATCCCGAAGTCAGTGCCGTTCCGCGCCATGGTGCTGACGATGCTCGAGCCCGCCAGCCCAAACACCGCATCCACAGCGCTCTTGGCTGCCGGCATCGTGAGATTGAGGAAGAAGTGATCATTGGAGGCCATGAACTTGAGCACGCTGCTCTTGGCCTCGTTGCCGCCTTCGGTGAGCGCGATTGCCGGTGCGAACTCGCGGACGAGGAGCGACGTTCCGGCACGGTTTCGATTGTGGCCCTCATCTCCCATCTGCAAGGCCTGAGCGATCAGCAAGCGGAGATCAATCTCGCCACGGATCGCAAGAGCCTGCGCGAGGGTTGGCGCCAGCACTCGCTCCATCCACTTGAGGCGCTCGATCACGTCCCCGCTGAAGGCTCCGAAGCGCAAAACTTTGCCAAGGCCCTCGTTCAGGGTTGCAAACGCGCGATTGCCGGCCGCACGGTTCTCGATGATCCAGACCGGCATCGAAGGTGAGATTATGCCGGCCATCGGCCCGACGGCGGCGTGATGATGGCACGGCTCGAAATGTATGCTGCCCGATGAAGCAAGCCGCTCGGCCTCCGCCTGGCTTGCCGCGCGCCCCTCGTAGATAAGCGCGCCAATGACCGCGCCCCGCATCGGACCGCACATCCTGTCCCAGGTGATAGGGGGACCGGCATGGAGAATAAGGTCCTCCGCCATGCCCGGAATGGTGTCGAGAGCTTTGCCGATGCCCACGATGAAGGGATGGGCATTGTTGATGATATCAAGCGCGCGCCGGTTGGCCGCTGTGATCACATCCTCGAGCATAGCTTTGGAAGCCGGAGCGTCGGTCACCACCTCGCGGGTGCGGATGCGTTCAAGGATCGCGAAGAGGCGCTCATCGCCATGGCAGGGCATAGTCCAGTCAAACTGAAGAACTTCGGCGCCCTGGTCACGCATCGCCTCCGCGAAGAGCGGACTGCCCACGTTGCCGACAATGGGCCTGGCCTTCAGCAGGTCACGAATGTGCTCCATTCTATCCCCTCAAGTCTGGCCGCCGGTGTTTAGGATCGCTGCGGCGTCGGTCACCTCCGGGGCCTCGTTGCCGGTAGCCCTTCGGTTGGAACCCCACGCCCTACGGGCTATCCGGCTGCCTCGGCCCCAGCCAATCCCTCTTCGGCCTGAACCAACCAAGTACTTCTTGCGGCTCGATGGCTACCGTTTGCCTAGTACCTCCCGTACCAGCTCGCAGGCAAGCGCGTTGGTTTCTCCAACGAACACGCCAACGTCCTCCAGCTTGCGGCGCTGGACGTCATAGTTCTGAGGATCACCAGCCGTGCCGCAGACGCTCGCTACGAAGAGCGGCAGGGCGCCCTTCGCGTGGTTCTTGAGCGCGGTGACGGCACCAGCGATCTCGCCCGCCGGATCGGCGTTGCAGCCGTAACCCAAGACCACGTCCAGGAAAATCACGGCGGTCTTCGGGTCAGCAGCCTCTTTCGCAAGCCGCGTGAGCCGATACGCCTGGTCAATCATTGGATGGGCCCGGCCCCGAGTGAAAGCGTCATCGCCCAAGTCCACTATGGAGTGCTCGCGGCTCACGCCAGGGTCGTCGAGCATGACCGTGCCCGGGAGCTTCATATTGGTATGCATGGGCTTGAGCTCGCCGGCCAGGAGCGAAACTGCTTCCTGGGCCAACGTCCCGCCGCTAAAGAGCCCACGCAAGTAGCGACGTTCCTTGGGAAGCGCCGCGGCGAGCTTCGCCAAGCGTTTCCGAGCCGGCGGATCAGGGGGGGCGCCAATCACTGGAGCTTTGCCGGTGGCGAGGCGCACCGCTTCGCGAGCAGCCTCGGTGAGTGTCGCCGCGGAAGTGAGCCGCGCGTCGCCCGCGCCGGCCGAGTGGCCCGCGAAGTAAACAACGCATGGCTTGCCGGCCCGTCTGGCGGTTTCAAGGATGCGCTTGGCGACCGGTTCGCTCGGCAGCTTGGAGACGATCACCAGGACCTCGGTTGAGGCATCCTCAATCAGGGCCTCGAGTCCCATGACCGTCATGACGCCACCGATGGCGTCGGAGACATCCCTGCCACCGGTGCCGATTATGTGGGAGACCCCAAGTCCAAGCCGCGCCAGGATCGAAGACACTTCCTGGGCACCGGTCCCCGACGCCGCGACGATTCCAATCCGGCCACGGGGCACATCGTTGGCAAATCCAAGACCGATGCCGCCTATAATGGCTGTGCCGCAATCCGGCCCCATCAAGAGCAACCCGCGCTCCCGCGCCAGTGACTTCAGCTGCCGCTCGTCCTCGAGCGTCACGTTGTCGCTAAAGACCATCACGTGCTTGCCGGCCTTGAGTGCTCTCCAAGCTTCCCGCGCGGCATAACGGCCAGGTGTGGATATGAGCACCAGGTTGATCTCAGGGTGCGCGTCGATCGCACTGGGGGGGGCGGCCGCGGCGCGAGCCTCCCGGCTCCCGCCGCCGGGGGCTCTTGGGCCCCCCTCGAGCGCGGCCCGGGCCTTGGCCTGGGCCGCCTCGAGCGCCGCTCCCCCCGTAGCCTCGATCGCTATCACCATATCATCAGGTGAGACCGCGCCCAGCTCGGCGGCATCGAAGCCGCTTTCCTTGAGGAGCAGCATATTGGTATCGGTCGCCATCGCCACGAGGGCAGTCCGGATGCCGGGGAGCTCGCTCAGCTCTTTCGATAGGCGCATCAGGCTTATCGAATCGAGATATGTAGCTTTCCTAAGCTGCACTTGTTTCATAGCACCGCCCGCGTACTTCAGTGGCGCTGAGCCCTAGCAAGACACCCGCCAGCATGTCTTCGCCGGAGGTCGCGCCCACATGCGTGATTGCCCGGACCCACTCCTCGGCCGCGGGGCGGTCGCCCCGCGCAAGCGCACCAACCAGGCCAGCTAGAGGCTCACAGAACCGGCCTCGGCAGGCTGCCCGGAGCATGAACCTCGCGAGTAGGCTGGTCGAGTCCGATGCCTCTTCGACAGCAGCGGCGAGCCTCCGCGCGGCTCCGCTCGAACCCAAACACATGTAAGTCGCCGCCACGAGCCCCGTGAGGAAATCGTCGCCCGAAGGGGTCAATCCGCAACCCAAGCCAACTGCCCGTCTGACGGCGGCCCTCGCGAGCTCGCCTGCTCCACAAGCCCCCGCACGGGCAAGATCAAATGTGATTCTCCTAATCATCTGCGCCAAATGATAACCCCCGCCGTCTTTCGTCAGGACCTCGACAAACTCGCCCGACCCCTGCCTGTGG
>DATKKY010000207.1:0-7925 GCA_035542695.1 bacterium
ATCAGGCCCTTCTTGCTTCGATACGCATCGGTGAAAGCGCCCCTCTCGAAGCCAAAGAGCTCGGATTCGACCAACTGAGGCTGCAGATTGGAGCACAAGAGATGCTTGAAAGGCTTGGCACGCCTCTCCGATTGGGTGTGAAGCGCCTCAGCCACCACGTTCTTGCCGACTCCGTTGTCACCCGTGATGAATATGGTCATGCTGGAGTCCCGCGCGTACTCAGCGTACTGCTTGATCTGCCGCTTGACGGCCTTGATCACCTCGCTCTCGCCCACGATGTCGTCAATGCCCTTAAGGCCTCGTCCGTTTTCCGGCTTGAGGCCTCTCACCTGGGCTTCGAGTTCCTTGGTCCGGAGTTCCTTCTGAAGAATCAAGAGCAAGCCTTCCACATCTTCAGTTTTGTCGGCGAAGTTGTCAGCCCTGAGCTTGAGAGCTTCGACCACTGCTGCGCGTTCTCCGTAGGCTGAGAGCATGATGATGCACACGTTCGGATCGCGATCCCTGATCTCCCTCAGCACATCGAAACCGCCCTTGCCGGGCATCTTGACGTCAAGGAGCACCGCGTCGGGCTTCTCTCGGAGGAACATCTCAACAGCCTGAGTCGGGTCGGGGCACTTGGCAACCGAATAGCCCCGGTCGGTCAGGACCTCCGTGAACCGCCAGATGGACTCGAGCTCGTCATCAACCATCAGAATCTTCTTCGCCATCGCGCGTCAACCTCTCCTGTCGTCCTTGGCCTCTCCAAACCTCATTCCTGATCCGCTCAAGCTGCCGCCACTGGGAGCATCACGACGAAACTGGCCTTGCCGCTTTCATCTATTTCGCAGGTGATGTCGCCTCCATTGGCTCTCGCCCGTTTCTTAGCTGAGAAGAGGCCCAGCCCCGAACCGCCTTTCTTGGTGGTATAGAACGCATTGAACACCTTGTCGATATCGCCGGCAGCCACACCCGGCCCGCTGTCCCTGAACACGAGCCCGGCCTGTTTACCACCCGAGGCCTCGCCGTTCACCCTCGAAGCTACCGTGATGGTTCCAGATTTCCCGATGGCATCGACCGCATTGGCCACGATGCCGAGCGCAATCTTGATGATGTCCCTGCGGTCTGCGAAGACCGGGGGCGCCTGGCCGACATCGTTCTTCATAACAATCGATCTGGCAGCGAGGTCGCTGGACACCAGAGATATGCAGGCATTGACGACCTCCCTCAGATCGACGATCTCAGGCTTGCGGCTGCCCGGGTTGGCAACCTCGGTCAGCTCGCGGGTCAGGGCCATCAGCTTGGTCAGTTCGCCGCGTATCTGCTCGACCGATTCCGATGGAGCTGCAGCCGCCGAACCAGAGGCCACCAGCTTTTCGAGGCTGTCGGAGATTCTGAGCAGCGGGTACTTGAGGTCGTGGGCAAGGTCGCTCACGGTCTCGCCCGCAACCTCAAGCCGGCGAAGCGCGCTTGCCGTGTCGGCGGCTTGCCATACATAGCCCACCGTGGAGGCGGCCAGGCACATGAAGCAAGCGTCACGGCAGGAAGTAGCTGTCGTGTCTGCCGCGACCGCGCACAAGAGGCCCCAGGAGTCTTCGGCCAGCCTTACAGGTGCAAGAGCAGCGGACCCAACGCCGGCCGGGAGCAGTCCTGCCACCCCGAGCAATTGCCTTACGCCCCGTCTGAGTATGGCAGTCTCTCCACCGCACGCGAACGGGCAGGCCTCGCGCATAGCAGACTTCTCTGGCGGTGTGTCATCCCATGCGGCAGCTCCCGGGACTGACTGGCAGAACTTCCGCTGACCGCCTTTGCTGAGCCCCGAGGCAGTCGCCATCTCCCCCAAGGAGTCAAGGCTCACATGCCTTGCCCCGTTCTCAACAGGTCCACGTCGCGAGTAGATTTCACTAATGTAGATCTGGTCGCCGCTCGAGCGCACCAGCCACAGGAACCGATCAGCCGGAATCACCGTAGCCAGCTCCTTGGCGACCAACTTAAGGGCATCACCCACCGACCGTGTCCCGGCGACCCCGACCGCGATCCTGCGCAGGCAATCCGCTCGGTCCCGGTCCCGACGCTGGTCACTGATATACGCTGTGATTCGCAGGGCCGAAGCCAGCTGGGTTGCCAGGAGCTTCGTGAGGCTGGCATCCACAGGGTCGAACCCGCCTTCGCGCCGCCACGCAAGCAGCAGCCCCTTGGCGTCGGGAAGGTCCAGGTCGGCAAGGAGCACCCTCGGATCGTGCTTGGCGCCGAGCGCGCTAGCGGATCCAAGCAGGCCCTGGGCGGTCATCTGCTCCGATAGGTCAAAGGGGATGGTTCCAGGCAGCGGGGTCTCGCCACTAGCGAAGTAAGCGGTCCTGGCGGCCCCGCCACCGCCGTTCCCAACTGCCAGCCTTGCGTAATCTGCTCTAAGGATTTCCCTCACCTGTCCAAGGAAAGTGTCGAACACCGTGCTCGAGTCCTTGAGGGAACTCAGGACCATGCCTGAGGCAGCTACGGCGAACATCCGCTCGGCTGAATGGCCGAGCGCAGCATTGGCCAGGGAGAGCTGGCTAGTGCGTTCCTCGACCATCTTGCGGAGGTTGTCCGTGTAATCCCGGACCTGCTCCTCGAGATTCCTGACCGTGGTGCTGTAGTTGATGACAGCGACGAGCCCATCGTTCGTTCGATCACGCGCCACGAGCGGTACAAAGGAGATCTCCATGAAGACCGGCTCCCTATCTCCTTCGCGATGCATCTTGACAACGCCTGAGCTCATCGGCTTGCCGCTGATTATCGACTTTGCCGCAAGGGGATCGAGCAAGCGATTTGAGTCTATGGTTATCAGTTCGCGGGCAGACCGTCCTACGTGCGCTTCCTTACTGCCCATCACTTCCGCGACCACGGGGTTGTAATCGACGAGCAGGCCATCCTTATCCTGGACTACCACACCGTCCTTGGTGGAGTATGCAACCGCCTTGTACATCTGGGCCCACCGGGCAGCTTCGTTCTGAAGCCGCTCTTGCTCCACCAACTCCTTCACAATCACCAGACAACCGCGTTTGCCCTCGATCGTCATGGGGTAGAAGTGGCTTTCCATGGGGATCTTGACGCCGTCGCGGGTGACGTGCTCGAACCTCGGCAAGTGGATTTCCTTGCCCTCAGATATGGAACGCTTGATGTAATCTGCCGCGCCGGTCCGGCCGACGCTCGCCACGATTTCCCCGAGCTGCTTTCCGACAGCGGCCTCGGGGGCAACACGAACTCGTTTTGCCAGAGCGCCGTTGATGCGGCGTACCACCAGATCGCTATCCACAAGAGCAACCGGCAGATCGAGGAGATCCGCCGTTTTCTCCAAGACTTCCTTCTCGGCAGCCAGGGTCTTGGTGGTGTCAGCCATCATCTTCCGGTAGGCCTCGGTCTCGCTGACGTCGTGGGCTTGGATGAAAACCTGGGATACGATGTCGCCCACGTCCTTCAAGCCGAAGGCCATCAATCTCATCTGTCTGCGGCCTTCGCGTGTCTGCAGGCCAGCCAGCAGGGTCAAGAAAGGCGTGCCCCCCGATATCATCCTATAGAGCCCCTCGACCGCGAGGGGATCGGACCACGGCAGGTCCTTGATGATGTTGACGGCAGCCTTCTCGGTCAGTTCTTCCAAGAGCGTCCGAGCCGCCAGCGACATGAAGACCACGCGGCCGTCCACATGGGTGAAGAAGCTCGGCGGACCCATCTCGTCGGCCGTCTTTCCAAGAGTCACCCACCAGTCATCCCGGGGAGCGGCCTGGGGCGGGGCCGCCAAGCGCTTGCCGGTGATCATCAGCCCGTCCGACGAATCACCATCCACCAGCGGCCAGACCGCAAGCCTCATCGGGATCACGCCGAGCTTGGCCGAAGCCACTGGGTAGGCTTCCTGGATGCTCACCCTACGGTTAGTGAGGAAGTAGTCGAGCTGGCGCTCGAGCACTCTGCCCTGGCCCGAGGGATTGACATCGGTAAGCCGCTTGCCGACCAGGTCCTCCTCGCGTTGCTGGAAGACCTCGCAGGCCTGCGGATTGAGCATCCGGAATCGCCCTGAGGCATCCATCACGACGACCACGCCGATGGTGCTGTCCACCAGGGTTCTGAGCACGGTATCCCTGGTCGGTTCACGCCCTCGCTGCGGGGCAAGTCCGATCACGAACGCCAGCTCCGTGCCCTGAATCTCGCCCGGGCATATCGCGACATCGACCTCCGTGGTTCTCGAGATAGGCAGCATCAACCGAGGAATGATCTCCACCCGCCCATGCTTGAGGCAGCTCACGACGTAGGGTTCGATTTGGGCGGCGAAGGTCTTCATGTGCCTCCGCCTGGTCTCTCGGCTTAGCCTTGCGGTATAAAGTCCAATGTCACCATCATACTTGGTGTTGGTGAGCTGCGGACGGATCTTGCGGTCAACGACAAGCACGGGCAGCCGCACAGTATCAAGGAACGTCTGCACAAACTGCCTGTCAGCAAGAGGATCGGCTGGAAAGCAGAAAATCCCGTCAAGCAGGGGTCTCACGTGATCGTTACGCTCCATTTGTGTGCAAGCTAATGCCCACCGTCAATCGACCTCTGAAGTGTACATTAGCTGGGAGCCTTTGTCAAGACTAATCTCGAGCATCTCGGCAGTGCGGGGATTTCGATTATCGACTGTGCGGTTGAAATTGTCACCCGCAGGCTTGCAATGACATGGCAGGGTCAGTGTGAACTGCAAATACCAGGGTCCGACTGCGCAGCGCCTTGCACATGGAGTGGTTATCCAGCATCATGGTCAGCCAAAACGGACACCGGCCCCAGAATCACTGCCCCTGTTCAGTGACCCGGAGCCGGTGTTTTTGACAGGCCGTTCAGCATGCCCGTCTGGATGAAGCAGCGCCGATCCCCTGACTTCGACTACTTTACCTCGATACCTTCCTCCTTGTTTCAGGTGACTTCCCTTTGTCGCCCCCTCGCACCTGGGGGTTTGTACCTTTGGGCTTGCTCTTGGAGCCGCCGTCGCCGGACCTCAGCAGGTGGCTCACCACTGAGCCCAGCAACGACCTGCCCTTTGCCTTGTCGCTGCGGACCGCATGGTCGGAGGTCTTGACCTCGTGGTGCTGCTTGATCTCGAGATCGCCAGACCTCACCTGGCTGGCTTCACGCTCGATCATCTCACGGCTCTTCCTGTCCGTCCGGGCCGCGTCCCGCACCCCATATTCGTTTTGCGCTGCGCTCTTCCTGGTGTAGAGATCTACTTGCCGTTCATCTGATCTAACTCGGACGGCGTCCATTGGGTTCCCGACCCGGCCGACCGGAGCCCGCGCCACCGCCGGCACAACCAAGCCCTCGCCTCCGTCCCCGCGCGACTTCCACTTGTATTCACTCGGGTAGGTCGCGTGATCCCCGTGATGCCAGCCACCATGCCCGTGCTCTCGGCTATCGCACCAGCCGTCCCGCCCGCGGCAGATGTACTGCGGTCCGCAGTAACACCGCCCCGGCGAGCACCACCACCACCATGACCATTGGCTGTAGCACGGATCGCAGTCCACGAAGGACACCGTGAAGGCTGCGCAGACGTCGTTATAGGGCCTGAAACGGCAATCAAAGCCGTGGCAGTCGTAGCATAGATAGCGCGGGTAACTGACGCGCGCATCTACGTAGAAGTAAGTGAAATCCGCCCACACCCTGCCGGCCTCCAGCGCGTCCAGGCAGATGAACTCATCGATCATTTGCATCGCTGCATAAGGATCGCCATAGACTCGCGGCGGCATCGCACATCCCCAGTAGTCGTGGAAGCCACGCCAGGTTGCTTCCTGCGCGTAATCCTCGTAGCCGTCACAGCCCTGCCAGTAGATTTGCCTGAAGGGTTCGTAGGACGCCAGCACATGCACGTACTCGATGCCCGCAGGGCCACTGATGTAGAACTTGTAGAAACCATCTCTCCAGATGCTGTAAGTCCTCCCGCCAAGCACATAGCCGTCGTCATCGCATTGGCCGGGGAAAAGCACTCGGAGATAGCCGTCGGTGTCGATGCCGTACACTATCACATAGCAGTCTGTCTCCGGACGGAAGGCGAGCTGGGCGCAATCGCCGACAGCGTAAAGGCCGCCCTCGCCACGGTCGCTCCAGATCTGAACCACGGGCGCCTGGTGCGCGAGCGCGGGAGAAGCGACAGCCAAGGTGGCCGCCGCAAGTCCGGCCGCAATCCCAGCCGCCAACCAGCTTGCCACTCTGCGTTCACACATCGTCGTCACCCCCTCTTCGGACCCACGCCCCGCTTAGGCGCGAGTTCCGTCGAACCCCACTTGCCCTGGAACGCCCAATACATGATGATGCCGTCACTCGCCATCTCGGTGACCCTGAGCTTGCCGTAGTAGCCCGCGGCGGTCTTGAGCACGTACGAGTGCCCGACCACGACTTCAACGCCATCCCGGCAGGTGGACCAACCTTCGGTCGGCGCCTCGTCCACCTGATCCTCCGAAGTCGTATAGCCGTAGTCCTGAATCAGATTCCATACGCCGTAGAGCCCCTGCTTGGGCACGATCCGCATGCAGTTGGACGCATCGATCGTGAGATAGTACTGAGCATCCGGGTCGGCATACGACATAAGCACCGGTGCGTCATACTGCTCGGGCAGAATCGCGATGCCCGAGGCTTCGGGCCGATACTGCCGCGTGTACCAGTGAGCGTCCCAGCCCTCAGGTCGCGGCGTGTCGTCCACCGTTTCATAGCTCAAGTCGCTTTCATTGCCGGCCTCGTCGAAGGCATCGACGGCGTAGTAGTAAGTGACTCCGTTGGTCAGGTCTTCATCTCGGAAGAGATCGTCCTGATCCCGGCGAACCTCGCCGATCCGCGCGTAAGCGCCGTTGGCCGAGTTCGATCGGTAAACGCCGTAGCCCGCCAGATCGGCTTCATAGACGGGGTTCCAGTAAACTAGGACGTAAGTGTCTCCGGTGATCGAACCCACCCCGGTCGGTACTGCGGGAGGCTGGTTGTCTTCGCAGTGATGGCAGTTGCCCCAACAATCCTCGTTGCACCCGGCAAGGAGAGCAGCCAGCGCCAGGGCCGACGCGATCGCGACCAGGGAAACCAGCGCCCTTCTGCCTATCGCTAGTTGCGTCATGGCTAACCTCCTCAGTCGTTCTGGCCCACCAACTCGGCTACGAAGCTGCCGATCTTGACTTTGCTCTTGACCAGCACCGGCACTTTGAGGGCATCGTCCGTCAGGTAGATGAACACCCGGCCGGCCTTGGCGAAAATGCCTTCCGTGATTTCGGGCTCCACCACCAGACACTGGTAGTCGCCGCGGTGAGTTGAGACCTTCTCTCGTCCCAGGACTCTGACGCGGGCCCGGTAGCACTTGCCGTTCTCGAAGGTCCTGACGATGACGTCTTCGCCGACATGCAAGTCCTGTCCCCTGACGTAGTAGAGTGCGGAGAGGATATCCCGTGTACCGGGCTCCACGCGGAAGGTCTCATCTCCCGCTTCAACCGATCCGTCCGAGTCGTACCTGACGGTCACTTGTTTCTTGAACGAACCCTCGCTGATGCGCTTCTCGAAATTCCTTGGGGCGCAAGTTGCGGCGTCGATCTCCGAGACCGCACGGTCATCAACCGTGAAGAAGACCGAAACCAGCGTGTTCGATCGAGCCTGCGAGGTTATGCGATAGATTGCGCCATCAGCCGTGGCGTCGCTCTTGACCTCAAGCGAAGCATGGCCGGCGGGCAGCGCTCCATAATAGATGTCGAAGTCGAGCTTCTCGCCGTCGATCAAGAGCGGCCGGCGATCAGCGGCTTGAGGCTGGGCAGTAGCAGCAGCGGCGTCTGATAACGTCGCCGTGGCTTCAGCCGAGAGCAAGGGCGCGGCCTTGAGCGCGCTCGCGAGACTCAAGAGCAGCGCGAGAGCCATAACAAATGCGGCAGCGACGATAGCCAGCATGACTGCCGCCGAGCGCTGGTCGAGACGGGCGG
>DATKKY010000208.1:0-14430 GCA_035542695.1 bacterium
GCCAGCATAGGATCAAGCCCTAGAGCAGGACGAAGCATTTCATCGCAGCTGCCTCCCGGAATGCTGAGACTCGGTACTACTCTCCACAACGACAGTGACAGTGTCAAGATGCCAAGACGGCATCCGCGCAACGCGCAGCGCAAGAGGAGAGGACTGCTTGGGTCGCAGGCAATCCCACATCAGCGCGCCCCGGTACACCTGCCCGGGGAGATAGTGATCTGAGCCCTCTCTCGGTTCAATACTTGCCCAACCTCTGGTACAATCTACTTGCATCTCAGCAGGTTGTGAGGACGCGTCAAAGTGAAGAGGCGCCGGCCCGGTTTTCCATCAATAGTGATGTCGGCGGGCGCTAGTGCGCTGGCAGACGCACCGGTCGCTGCCAGTAGGCATCAATTGGCGAGACAGTGAGAGGAGGACTTCACATGGCACGCTCAGTCTGGGCAGGACTTGCCGCGTACGTCACATTGGCCGTATTGGTCGGCTTCGCGGGCACGGCCGCAACGGGGATACCGGAGAAAATCAATTACCAGGGGCGCCTCACGAATAGCGCCACGGGGCTTCCTTTGATAGGCTCTCACAGCCTCACTTTCCGGATCTTCGATGCTGCGTCGGGAGGCACATTGCTCTGGTCGGAAACCAAGACGGAGACGGCGGATTCCGCAGGGGTGTTTGCCACCGTCCTTGGCAGCGTCAACCCGGTCAGTATTGCGCTCGGCGCTTCCTGCTGGCTGGAGGTGGCAGTCGATGGTGAGACGCTGTCGCCTCGGCGGGAGATGGTAAGCGTGCCATACGCCTTCAGAGCAGAAGCGGCAAATCATGCCTCGGCCGCAGATAGCCTCGGCGGTCATTTGTCGGCAGAATTCGTAGTCAAGGGCGAGCCAAGTTCGGTAACCGCGGACATGATCGTTGCCGGTGCCGGCAGCGGGCTTGACGCTGATAAGGTGGATGGCAAGCATGCGAACGCGTTTGCCGACACCGCCCACAACCATGACGGCAGATACTACACGGAGACGGAGCTCGGCACTCCTGGCACCATCAACCAGGCAGGCAACCCGGTAGATTGGACGAAGCTCAAGGGTGTGCCGGCAGGGTTCGCCGATGGGGTGGACGACATTGGCGCGGGCGACGGCTATTCACTTGACGGGGTCGGCGGCACTCCCGTCGATGCAGTGTACGTTACCAGCGCGGGGGACGTCGGGATCGGCACCACGGCTCCTGAGCGGAAGGTGCATATCAAGGGAATTGGGGCTCGCGTTCTCATTGACGGCGAAACCGCCAACCCGGAGGTGAACTTCAAGAACTCCGGTGACTCCCCCGGCCAAGTCTGGGCCCTCTACAAGCACACACCCACGGGTGATCTGCGCTTCTACCAGGGAGGCGATCGTATCACCTTTGAGAATGGGACGGGCTACGTCGGCATCGGCACCGATGAGCCGCTCGAAGAACTCCACGTCCTGGGGACGGGGCCAACCTATCTCTACGCCGAGGCGCCCCCAGGCTATGCATCCGGCGTGACAATGGGAGTCGGTGGTTCGCCAAAGTGGACCATGCTGTATCACCCCGGGGATAAAGAGCTGGCATTCTTCCAAAATGGAGTGGGCAACAGGGTAACCTTCACCGACAGCGGCCGAGTCGGCATCGGAACGGAGCCGACCAGCGGAGTGCTGGAGGCGATAGCGTTGAGTCCGGCGACCGCCGTGTACGGCGGCTGTGGTGTCACAAATCCGAGCACCGGTGGCGGTATTGGTGTAGAGGGTTATTTCACCTCAGATGGTGTCAGTGGCACAGGGGTTTACGGGGAGGCGAATGTCGGCATGCCGAGCTTCTCCTACGCGAATGGAGTGGTCGGCAAGACCAACGCTGCTAACGGGCACGGCGTGCTGTCCATAGGCGGCCTTGGCCTCACTGGTGCGGTAACGTCCGTGGTGGAGACCGCGGATCATGGATGGCGCGAGCTCTACGGGCTGGCTAGTACCGAGAACTGGTTTGAGGATTTCGGCCAGGCGCGCCTGGAGAGCGGCTCGGCCACGGTTGACATCGATGCTGTATTTGCGGACGCCGCCGATCTCACCGCGCCCTACCACGTGTTCCTGACACCTATGGGGGACTGCGGCCTCTACGTTGCTGAGAAGACCCCGAAGTCTTTCACCGTCAAGGCTCTTGGTGGACAGCCGGCCAACATCGATTTCGACTATCGTATCGTGGGCAAGAGGCGGGGCTACGAAGACAAGCGCTTGATGTCAGCCGAGAACACGGCAGCCTTCATCCGGCGGCTGAATGAGCACCAGGCGCCTACAGTCAAGTAGGCGGCAGGCGCCGGGTCCCGGGTGCGTGCCGCGTCGTGCGTCAGACGGGCTCCAACTCCTGGTAAACGGCAAGGTACTTCTTCTGCATATTGGCCCAACGGTATTCTTCGTACCGCTCGGATGCGCGGCGCGAGCGCGCCTGCAAGTCCTCGGGATGGCGGATCGCGTTCTCGATCACCTTCGCAAGATCCTTGGCATCACCGGTCCTGAAATAGACGATCTCGGTTTGGCCGAAATGCTGCTGGAACGTCCTCCGGTCCGAGGCGATTACCGGTATTCCCAGCGCAACCAGCTCAAACATCTTGTTTGGCGACATGTACTCGACCAGCATTGGGACCACCCCTGCCGCTGATTGCTGGAGCATCTTGACCAGCGGCTCGGGCGCGAGATACCCGTGAAATGTGACCCGGTCCTGCATGTTCAGCCGGCGGGCCAGGGCCTCCAGCGTAGGCCGATATTCCCCATCGCCAATCACATCATAGTGGACCTTGATGGCAGGATTGAGCAGGCTTAGCGCCTCGATCACCACCTGGATTCCATAGAGCTCGGTTATCGTGCCGTGCTGGGTGAGCCGGAAGACGCCGTCCGCCAGGGGCCCGACGCCTTCGTAGCGGTGGAACACGCTCTCGTCGGGCACATTAAGGACAGTCGCAATCTTGGAGGCGGGAACCCCCAGGGCCGCGAAAGCATCTCGCGCCATGTCATGGGTAGCGATCACCCTGTGGGCGAACGAGCATGACACGCGCTCCTGCCATCCGAGAGCCCTGATCCCCCAGTGCGTCATGGGCAGGTTCTTCTTCTGCGCCCAGACCTCCGGCATGTTCTCGAACAGGTACAGGATAAGCTTGGAGCCCGTGAGACGGGGTACCAACCCGGCGAATATCAGAAAATCCGGCATTGAGTCGGCTTCCACAATCGCGAAGGGCCGACGGCAGTGGAGCCACGTCACTTCTCCGAGCGCAAGGAAGAAGAACGCTAGGTACTCGACCAGATACATCATTATCCCGGCACGCCGCGTCTGGAGAGGCAAGCGATGCACCCTCGCGCCACCTATGACCTCAAAGGCAGGTTCACCCTGCTTGCGAAGACAAACCAGGTCCACCGAATAGCCGGCCTGCATCAGAGCCTCAATGTTGCGCCGCACATGGGTCTCCGCCGGGTAGTAGGCCCTTCTGATGATGCAGACGCGCGGCGTCTTAGGTTTCACGGTTCTAGGCCTTTCGATGCTCTTCAATCACTTCCTGGTAAACGGCGATTATGCGTTTTGCGATCGAGCCCAGCTCGAAACGCCGCGTCTTCTCCCGGCCGTCGCTGCGCTCGCATCGTTGGAGGATCAGGGCCAGCCTCTCGGCGATGCTCGCCCCATCGCGTGGGCTAACATAGCAGTTCCTTACGCCGGCCAGGACGTCGGGCACATCCCCGACATCAACCGAGACCACGGGCAGATTGCAGGCCATGGCTTCCTTGACCACTTGCGGCGACCCCTCGCGGTCGGAGGGGAGCACGAAGGCATCGCAGGCATTCATGTAGATTGGAATCTTCTGGTAGGGTTCCTTGTAGGCCACAACCAGTTCGACATCCAGACCTTTCTGCTTCAACTGCGCCACGGCGTCCTCGACGATATCGAAGCGCTTCCGGTGCTCGGTGTACCTCCCGACAAATAGTACCAGTCTCTTCTCCGGCGGAAGTCCCAGCTGCTGCCGGGCCCAGGCCTTGTCCATGGGCTTGAAGGCATCGAAATCTACGCCGCACGGAATGACCACCGAGCTTTCGAGGCCGATGGCCTGCTTGATGGGCTCGGTTACCACGATCGTCTTGTCCACCAATCGCGATATCCATCGGCACAAGGGTGCTTGCCAGCTGTAGAAGGCCTCATCCCCGTGGTGGGTCACCACCACCGGAAATCGAAACTGGCTGCGCGCCACGATGCCCGCAAAGACATAGTGGCCGTGCACCAGGTCATAGCGGTGGGTGAGGACCTGTTTCTGGAGCGGGACAAAGCTCCACAGATAGAGCCACTTGGACTTCTTGGTATCAACGTGCAGGACATCCACGTCAACGCCTTCCCGCCTTAGGGATGCCACTTGTTGCTCGACGAAAATGCCATGCTCCGGGTGCTGCCGAGACGGATACATGTGCGTAACTACCAGAATCTTCATCGCGCTCCCTCTTGGGGATTCATCTGATTTGGATTGGAAAGAAATAGGGCATTCAGCCACGTCCGGTAGCCGTCATAGTACTTGAGCATGGTCTCACGGACGATTCGGCTGGTGGTCTCCTGCTGGCCGTTGCGGGTCTCCAATACCTTGAGGCCATAGGCTCTGGCCATTGCCAGGTAGGCCTCTCGGTGCCGAGCAAGCTCCTCGCAAGCGGCGGCGCTCAGGTTTTCGTCAGCTTGCCTCGCCACGGTGACATCGGCGGGGACATCCAAAAGCCAGGCCACGTCCGGCCGCGGAGACAAGCCAATCAACAGCCGCTCAGCCCACCGAGCCAACCCTGGGCTATCGGGCAGCGAGGCGCTGATTTCCACCGCGGCATCGTAGGTGTAGCGATCACAGACCACCACGTGCCCCAGGCATCGTCCGAGGCGCACCTGCCAATTGTAGCGAAGCCCAAGACCTGCGAGATTACAGATCAGCCAACCTAGTCGCATTATCGGATTGCGCAACCTCTGGCGGCGGCGGTCAAGAGACGTCGCTGTGTCGGAGGTGGCGGCCTGCTCGGGGCCTGGCCGGCCCGAGCCCGTCTTCTCCGCTGAAGAGCCAAACCGGCTCCAGACTGTGTGTGCCTTTATCTCTGCGATTTGGAGTGCGCTCACCAAGGCTCGGGCATGAACCGTTTTTCCCGATCCATCTATCCCGCTCAGGGAAACGATCATCCCTCGCTGGGGGCGAATGCGGAGCTTTTGTTTGACGCCCCAGACCAAAGTACGGATGACATCATCCAGGCGCCTGCCGCGACTGCGCTGCGGATCGCGCACAACCTTCCTGTAATAGACAATCTTGCCGAATATGAAAGACAGCCGGAACGGAAAGCGGATTTCCGGGCGCTTCAGGGCCTGCTCGAGCTGTCGAGCCAACCAGGCATTGGCCTTGACCGCCCGGCGCGCGCGTTCCAACACCTCTGCGGGGACGAGCTGCTCGCCGTACAGCCAATCCTCCAACTGGCTGTACAGCAAGAGACAGAAGGCCAGGCCGTCTTCCCAGCCTCGCCACGCCGCAATCCTCTCGATCTCGGGGAAATTCAGCTTCGGCTGCTTGAGGCAATGGCGAATGCGAGCGACGTCCAGCAGCTTGAAGGACTTGTTCTCGTAGAAGGCGTGCGCAATCGTGGCCAAAAGCGCGTCCTCAGGCCCGGGGGTGAGCACCAGGGGATCGTCGGGAGCCACGCGAGCTCGCGTCCACAAGGCGGCATCGTCTACAAAAGGCACGCCCCAACCCACCGTCCCGTGCAAGTGGATTGCGGAGACACTCACGCCGCCTTCGAACTTGCGAAAGAGCAGCTTCTGCGGCTCCTCGATGTTCCGCAGTTCTACAAAGCCAAGCTGATTGAGAATCTCCCGACACGCCTGGGTATGTTCCGGCCGAACCAGGGTGTCAAGGTTATCACTGGTGTAGGGGAAGGAGGGAGCAAGGCCGACCGATTTGAACAGGATGCTCTGGATGCCGCGCTCGAGGAAGCCAGCTCTCACCTTGCCGTACTCTTCGCGGAGGCTCCGCCAGGCTTCTCTCTGTTGGCCGGCGATCCTCCGGAATTCGCCGAGCTTGACCAGTGGACAGCCAGTCAGAGCGGGCTCGTCGGCCAGGCTGATCAGGGGCACGTTGTTCTTATTGAGAGTCGCAAGGACACCAGCCCAATCGACCTGCTCGCCCGAACTTACCCGGGATCTGGTCGTGGGATCGGCCAGCCAGGCCGCAATGACGGATTCTCGAGCCGGCTGCGAGGTCATCGTGAAGGGCTCCCCGCACGGATCATTTCCATGGCTCCAGCTGCGACTTTCTTCCAGTCATAGGGTTCGACCATCTGGCGAGTTGAGCGCTTCTGGAGCTTCCGCACCTCAGCGATCAATTCAGGCAACGCCGCCTCATCATCGAAGTAGATGAAACCATCTGCTGGCCTGAACATCCGAGGCAACCCTCCGAAAGACGTCGTGATTACCGGAAGGTTGCACGCCATTGCTTCCAGCACTGAGAGCGGCACCCCAATTGAGGCATCTTCAGAGACCACCGGAAAAACATAGGCGTCCGCAAGCTGATAGACCTCCTCGATCCGTGGCACAAACTCCCGAATCAGGCGCACACCTGCTTCAGTCAGCTGGCGCGCCAGGTCCTCATCCTGCGGGGTGCTGGTACTTCCCACCAAGATTACTTTCACGCTTCCCAGCCCGGCTAGGCGTTCCAATACCTCTATGTTTCGGCCTCGGCTAATGTGGCCTACATGCAAAACGACGAAGCCGGCTTCATCTACCTCGTACCTTCTTCGCAGGCTCCTTTTCTCGCCATCATCGACTGGCACAAACCGGCTGGTGTCCACACCGCTGGGGAGAAAGTGAACCGGGCACCGAACGCCCTCGAGCTGGTGCTCGCTGCTCGGTGCCTGGACCAGAATGCCATCCGGGGCAAGGAGGCGCACCAGCCATCTCTGGAAGGGGCGGTAGTGGACCGGCTGCGCGGCGACCACGAACACCCTGGACCGAGGAACATAGACCTTCAGCATTCTGGCCCGAAGGAGCGCAGTCACCTTCGCGCTTGACGGGGAGATGTAAAGAACGAGGTCCGGGCGTATCTCGCGCAGGGTCCTGCGGAGCTTCCAGCTCAGAAAGAGGCGATTGACACGCAGGTCCGAGCCGATCGCCACAGCCGCCACGGAATAGGCCGTCTTCCATTGATCCAGCAGGCTCTGGGCGAGGTTATGGATGCCCTCGTCGGGGAGCCCCCGTAGCCAGTCGCTCAGAATGCAAATTCTCTTTGTCTCGCTCAACGCACCAATTCCTCATAGACAGCAACCGTCTTTCGGACCAGATTCTGAACCGTGAACTCTTGGTGGAGACGTTGAGCTCCCGCTTGGCCCATCATTGCCGCCTCTTGTGGATGCTGCTCGAGCCAGATCAGGCGATCCGCAAGGGCACTCGGATCGAGAGCCGGCACGACGAAACCGGTCTTGCCGTCGCTCACCACTTCGCGGTTCCCGCCGCCGTCGCTGCAAACCACCGGCAGCCCCCAGGCCATGTACTCCAGCAGGGTATTCGAACACCCTTCGACACCCACCCCAGGGTCGGTCATCAGCACGCCTGCGTGGGCCTGCTGCAGATGCGGGAATACGTCCAGCCCGGCATCCACGAAGGAGACGATTCCTTCTTCAATCAGATCTTGAGCGCTTGCAATGAGGCCTTCCCGGGAAGGCCCGGCGCCCAGAGCCAGAAAGCTCCACCGCCGCCCCGGTGCTTGCTCGGTCACCAGCCGTGCTGCCTGCAGGAAGGAGCCAAAGTCCTTGACGGGCGACATCCTGGCCGCCATGACTACCGTGAAAGGGCCGCCGCTCGGGCGCGATCGGGCCGCCGAAGAGAGGCGTTCCGGATCCAGGCCGTTATAGACCACGCGGCCTTTGGAAGCTGGGATTCGCCAGGCCCGGAGACCGGCTTCGCTGTTGGCTATCACGCGATCAGCCAGGGCCAGCGCGCAACGAGCGCGGAAGACGTGCTCGCGCGAGACGCACCCTACGCGGATGCTTCCGTCCACCCACGGGATACCGGCTAGCCGGCAGATCGGGCCAGCTGCAGCCGAAGAGAGCCACCCCCACGAGTGCACTATCGCAGGTCGCTCGGCTATCAAGGAGTGCCACAGCTCGAAAATGGGGGAAGGATCGTACCGCCAACGCCGCTTATGGACCTCGACGGCGACACCGCTTTCGCGGATCACTCCGGCAAACGGGCCGTCCGCCAAGCTCCACACCCGGCGCTGCCATTCCGGCATCATATACTTCACCAGCAGCGCCAATTGGCGTTCGGCGCCACCGTTATCCATCGTATCCGCAAGATACAAAACGTTCTTCATGTTCACGCGACCACACGCCTAGACTAAGCTCTTAACTCAATACTTCGAATGGACTTCCCAATCCGAGTGCTTCCGCGCCAGCCCCCGAAATTACAGGAAGTTCGCACCCCTGTCAAGGCGTCAGGCCAGTTGGCGGGCCCGGCGGCACAACCATTGACAACCGGGACAGGCTTAGGCGAGAATCCAGCCGGTTTGCCAGGCAGCAGGTCCTCGTGGAAGGAGGAGAAGATGAAGAAGTATGGGGCTGAGTTTGTGGGGACGTTCTGGTTAGTTCTCGGCGGGTGCGGCAGCGCTGTGTTGGCCGCTGCCTTCCCCGGCTTGGGGATTGGCTTACTCGGTGTGGCACTGGCCTTCGGTCTGACCCTGCTGACGATGGGCTTCGCTATCGGGCACATATCCGGCTGTCACCTCAACCCGGCTGTTTCCGTCGGGCTCTGGGCCGGCGGGCGCTTCCCCGCGAAGCACCTGCCCGGGTACATAATTGCCCAGGTTCTGGGCGGAATCGTCGCCGGCGCTGTCCTCTATGTCATCGCGAGCGGCAAGGCAGGTTTCAGCGCATCGAACGGTTTTGCTGCAAATGGCTATGGCGCGCACTCGCCGGGCGGGTATTCGCTGCTCGCAGCTCTCGTGAGTGAAGTGGTCATGACCATGATGTTCGTGCTCGTCATTCTGGGTTCGACCAGCAAGCGTGCGCCGCAGGGCTTCGCGCCGATTGCCATTGGGCTGGCGCTGACCCTGATCCACTTGATAAGCATTCCGGTGACCAATACCTCAGTGAATCCGGCCCGCAGCACCGGAGTAGCCGTCTTTGTGGGAGGCTGGGCTCTTGGTCAGCTGTGGCTGTTCTGGCTTGCGCCCCTCGTTGGCGGGCTCCTCGGGGCGGGGATTTACCGGTCTATAGCAGCCCCAGAAGCAGTGTGAGAGCAGGGTGCAATTCATTCAGTTTGGGCAATCATGGTAGCGCTTGGGTGCCGGGCGCTAGGAAGGGGGATTCGGCCGTTGGGGGGTCACCGAGGGGCGCTTACGAGAGTCTGAGCACGTGGTATCGCTGCCTCGTCAACGGCATTATCCAGGGCGTCGTAAGCTACAATCTTGCATGAGTCCGAGCTGAACTCCACGGTCGCAAACCCCGTAGTCCTGTCATTGCCCGCGCTGCGCATCGCATCGCCTGGCCCAAGGCCGCCCCTCGCCACACTGGTGGCGTTGCCGCAGGTGACATAGACAACGCCGGCCCGGGGGACAAGGCGCTCATAGACCCGATCGTGACCCTGGAGCACCAGCGTTACGCCATAGCTCGTGAACAGAGGTTCAAGCAGGTGAGCAAGGTCCGAGCCGGCCGTATCCCCCCGGACTGTGGAATAGACTGGTTGGTGTATGGCAACCACTTTCCAAGTGGCCCGGCTCTCAGCCAATTGGGTGCGGAGCCAATCCAGCTGGACTGAGTCGCCCTGGAGCGATTGCCCCGCCCCGGAGCTGAGCGTGTTGGAATCCAGGACGAACAATTCCACCAACCCATCCCTGAAGGTCTGCGAGTAGTAGCGCCGCCCCATCATGTTGAAGAGGGGAGACTTGATCTCAGCATCCCTCAAGTCACCGATCGAGTCCTGTTCCCCGAGCACGGCATAGAAGGGCACGCCGCGCTCGGTCAGGCCAGCAAAGAGCCGCACAAGTCCTCGAGTGGGGGATGCGTCGCCGTAGAGGTTATCGCCCAGCAGGATCACACCGTCGTTGAAAGGCATTTCCGCATAGGCGAGCTGGAGTTCCGCCGCAAGGGAGTACGGTTTCCTCCGCTGGCCGAAGCCCAGGCCGCCCACCAGGGCAAGCCGCACGACACCTCGATCCCCTCCCGAGGGTTCACACGCAAAGACATATCGGTTGAATTTCAGCTGGCGCTCGCGAAACCGGATGCCAGCATCTTGAATCAGCTGCCTCGTGCGATTGGCACGGTCGGATCCGCGACAGACAAATATCGTCGGAACGCCCGACGCACGTGTTTCCTCTACCTCGCTCGCCGCACGCTCATAGAGAACAAAGAAGGGGTAGGGGACCTCCCTCGCGGTCACCGGCTCGATGAAGGTCGCCGTGTATAGGCTTAGACCCTCGAGATGATCGTCAACCGCGGCTATCTCCTGGCGGCCACTAGCGAGGTCGCTCTTGAGCGATGCATAGAGGGCCCGCATGTCCTTGTCGCTGGGCATATGGGCCGCTGCCGCTTTCAGGGCCAGCAGGAATGCGACCGAGCAAAGCAGGCATATGAGGGCTCGGCGTGAAAGCCCCGGCAGGTCCGAACGCCATATCCTGCCTGGCCGGTGCCAGATGCTCATTCGGGCTGTCGCGAGAGCTACGGCCGGCATGACCGGGAGCGCATAGAGCGGCAGCTTCGAGCTGGCCGCGCAGAGCACGATCAAGGGGACAGCAATCCACGTGAAGAGGAAGAGCTTGCCGGCATCAGAGCCCAGCGAGCGCCAGGCTGCCCGGTCGAGCAGGCGCTTTCGCCCGTGCCAGAGCGACGGCCACCAGGCGAGCGACCCGGGAAGTGTCCCGGCGATCATGACACCGAGATAAACCACAGCACCCGCAGCACCGGGGTTGCGGGCATACCTGGCGGAGACGGTTCGCCCTACGACCATATTATCAAGCAAGTACTTGAGCGCCCCCGGGAGCTCCCGCGAGATGCGGGCATACCAGGTGAGACCCGTCAAGCCGAAAAGCAGCAGCCCGGGCACCACCCAGGGGGCTACGAGGTACTCCCTCAGGCGCCGTCGGACGAGCAGGAAGACGAACATCGCGCCTGCCGGGATGATCACCGCCGGCCCCTTGGTCAGGAACCCTAGCCCGAGGGCGGCGCACATAAGCATCTTCCAAAGGAAGGTCCTTCGGGCGCCAGGCTCGAGGCTCTTCCAGAAGCAGAGGAAGGCTGCAGTTGTCCAGAGCACCAGCGGGGTGTCAGGAGTGACGGTGTTGGCACCGGCGACGGGAAGGATCATGGTTGTGTAAATCGCGCTCGCGAGTAGGCCTTCACGCCTTGATCCCATCGAGCTTCCAAGCTGGAAGACCAGGAGCGTGGTCACGACGAAGCAGAGCCCGTGAAACGCCCGGGCGCCCCACTCGTTCTGGCCGAGCAGACGCATGCCGGCAGCGATTGCCCACGAGTTGACCGGAGGCTTGTCCAGCCACGGCTGAAAGTAAGACCGCGGAGTTAAGTAGTCTCCCGATCGGTTCATCTCCTGAGCGACGCTGACGTAGAAGCCCTCGTCCGGCGCGTAGATGCCCCGGGAGCCCTGAAAGCCGAAGGCAATGCCCAGGGAAACCGCCAGGAGAAGCAGTATCTGAATTCGCCCCTCTCGTCGAGACGTCGGGGCCGAACCCCCCTGGTCAGTTCCCGTACCAAATCCGCTCGACATGTTCGCCACCGCCCCGCAAGGCTGGAGCTTAAACCGACACGCATTCAGGAAAGCATTTCAGATCGTCCTATCCTACTAGAACCCCCTGACTTGAGCGAGTTTCTTCTGCAGGATGTCCTTGCCCGAGAGCTTGGAGCCGTAGCCGTACAGAGCGGATTCCCACGATCCATACAGAGGATTAGGCAGGAGAATCCACTTGCTGCCCCAATAGGTGCCGTACTGCCGCGCCAACTTGGTCCGGTTCTCAGGGGTGTCCTTGGCGCCTGAAACGAAGTCCCCGAGATCATCGCCGACAAGCAGCAGCACCCGGTAAGACTCGCATACGTGGCTCCGGCGCGCTGACTTATCGGATGAACTCCACCCATTCTCGTATCTGGTCAGGACCACATCCCGGTCGGTACCTACGGGCAGCCCTGCGCTCGCGAGGTTGGCACGGGTATCGTCTTCCTGCCTCGCGTTTCGATTGGTCACGTAGAAGACCGTGACTCCCTTGGATACCGCGTACTTCAAGAAGTCGTCGGCGCCCGGCACTACCGTAGCCGCGCGCTGGCGGACCCAATCCTGCCAGACCGACTCGTTGTAATCGCTCCGATCCAGAATCAGACGGCCTTCGAAGCGGGAGTTATCGAGGACGGTCTCGTCGACGTCCAGGATCACTGCGGTCGGCAGGGAGGAGTAGGCTCCAGCCTGCTCAAGGGCAGCGGTCCAGGAGGTATCGGCGAGCCCAAGATCGAGATCCTGCCGCGCCTGAGCATACGCTATGCGGGTGAGCATCTCGTATTCCGCTGCGGTTTCCATCCACAGGACTCCATCAAGCAGTTCGTGCGTATCCCGGACCTCCGCTGCCGGCGCCACGGCTGGGCCGGTCCGCACCACTTGGCACGCAGCAATCAAAGGGATCAAGACAAGCAGTAAGGCTAATCGCGCTCTGGCCATCTCAGCCCTCCTTCGCAAAGACCATCAAGCGGTCACTGCAGATTGTCACTGCAGAGTCACGAAAACGTAGATCATCTCCTCGCCTGAACTCAGAGGCTCCAGGGCTTTGCCGATGAGTGCGCCGAGCTCCAGGCCGGCAGCGCCGGCGGCACCAGCGGCACCGGCGGCACCCCCGAGACCCGGCTTGGCCAAGCTCCCGGCATACCCGGCCTCGCTGGCGCTCGCGAGCAAGTCCCCGGGGCGGATCGGCGACGCCAGGGCACTGGCCTTGACCCGGGCGGGCCCGTAGGTCACGAGCAGCAGGTAGTCGCCGGGCTGCACTTGCCCGGCAGGCGTCACTTCCATTCCGCTGACCGAGTCCTTGCCGTCCGACTCGCGCCTGCCGGTGATGACTTTGATGTTGAACCGGCTGTACACAACGCCCGCCACCGCTGTCGTGGCAGCCCCCGCGGACCTGGCGACCTGGATCATCGGGGGGCCCTCAGCCCCCAGATCGGCGGTGATCCCGACAAAGCACGCCACATCGCCCGGCTCCAGAGGTTCGCTGCCAGCGTTTTGCGCCACCTGCATCAGCGCACCCGTCGTCTGATAGTTCAGGGCCATGACGTTGTCCGGGGTGTAGATGCCATAGTTGTTGTCGGGACGGTCCGTCACGCCACATAGGCCGTTGTCGTGATAGCTCTCGCCCCAGGTTCCGACATATTCCCGGCTCCACCCGGCTACGCCGCACCCACTGATACCGATATTGCTGCCGTAGACTGCGTGGCCCACGTTGCCGTCTTTGAGGCCCATGACGGCATTGCCGTTGCTCAACTTGTGGCCTACGACCGATGCCCCGATATTGGGATCGTCCTGGCTGGTCTCCCCGTAAACGCCGCTGCCCGTGGTGCTCGTGCCGAAGATGCCCTTGCCGGCAGCGGAATTGCCGAAGACGCCGACAGCCGCTCCCGTGCCCTCGAGGCCCGCGCCCGAACCCGCGTTCGTGCCAGCCACGACCCCCGCCGAACTGGAATCGGAAAGCTGGAGCGGCACGGCCAGGCTCAGCGTGACGCTGCCGCTTGTGCCGCCCCCGGCAAGCCCGGCGCCCGCATCAACCTCGGTGATGTCACCGACTCCCGTGGCCGCAATGGTGATGCTCTTGGCGCTGTTGTCACCGGAAATGGTTATGTTTGAGCCGGGCACCAGATCGATGTTCCCTCCGGCATTGCTCACCCCTTCTACGCTCACCAGCGCGCCGGTCTGGGCTGCCGTCGTGCCATGCGGATTGTCAGTTCTCGCCGAATGGCTCTCGCCGATCGTTATGTTGTTGGCGGCGTCATCGCCGGTGATGGTGATGGCGTTCTGGGGAAGGAGGTCCACGTTGCCGCCATCGTTGGTGACCCCTTCGATGCTGCTCACCACATTGGGCAGGAGCTTCCCAAGGGTCACCGAGTTGTCGCTGAGATCCGCCGTAGCGATCGTGCCGTCCACGATGAGATCACTCGTAACCGCGATCTGGTCCGAACCGCCGGAGCCGTGAGTGGAAGCGTGAGCGAGGGGCGGAAGCCCCGATGGCAGCACAGCCGGCGCGATCTTGGCGTCGGGTCCAAGAGGATACAGGCTGTTGGGGGCTGGAGTCGCGCTGGCCCCAATGCCGTTCACAGCCTCGGCGTTGAAAGCATAGGGGACGCTCACCATCGGCCGGCGGGGGGAGAGCGCCTTGCCATCCACCTCGACTTGGAGCCAAGCGTC